>JBJOGT010000336.1:0-5104 GCA_046048115.1 Cyanobacteriota bacterium
GCTTCGGCGGCTAGCATGGGGGGCGCGTTTTCGTAGGCCATTTCGGCTTCAAACCAGCGTTGGCGATACAGCACTTCCAGTTCGCTGCCGGCCTTACGGAAAACCCGCATTTGGTTAAACCACAGACCTTGGAAAAGCCGGTAAAAGGCAAGACTAATAATGGCAACGATCAAACCCGTAGCGGTGGAAATTAATGATTCTCCAATCCCCAGCGTAACCCCAGCGGTGGAGGAGGTACCCAAATCACTAATTTGAATTGAACTTAAGGATTGGATCAGTCCCAACACCGTTCCCAACAAGCCGAGCAAGGGCGATAGGGCGATCACCGCTTCAAGGATTTTGTCGCCCCGGCGCATTAAACCGAGTTGGTCGTCAGCGGCGGATTCCAAAGCTAGGTGAAAAACCTCGGGGTCAGGGTGAGGCAATCGTAACGGTGCTAACAAATATTTGGCGATCGGCAGTTTCCGATTTTCCTGGGCAACGCGGATACCAGAATTCCAATCCCGAGCAGCAGTTTCTAAGATGCGGGAAGCCGTTTGGGAGCTTTTCAGCAAAATTTGTCCCCAAAACCACAGTCTTTCAATAATGGTGCTGACAGATAAAATCGACAAGAGAATGAGGGGCCACATGGCAACCCCGCCTTTTTGAATCAACTCAATGGGATTCACGATTGTTCACTACCTCCGTTGCAAGACCCCTGACTGGTAAGTCGTCAACAATTTTGACATATTAGGTGTTTATCCTAGCGCAAGGGTGGCTTTCCCACGCACCATTATGCCAATGGAGTTTTTAGGGCGATCGCCAAATATTTAATGGGGCAGTAGGGATGGGGGAGGGGCAAAATGTAACCATAGGATAACGATAGTATTTTTGTCCACGCCATGGTTTTGGGTTAGCAGCTTGTTTAAAAACCCACTTTGACTCTCCCCCCCGGAGCACTTTATTGCTTTCGCGGCAAATGCTAAAACCCCCGCTTTCGATCAAATAACCCCACCAGTCATCGTCTAAGTCAAGGTTTCATGATTTATTGGGGAGGCTATTGCCCCATCCGCCATGGGTCTTGTGAAATGATAATTCTATGCTTAAACGCAAAACTGACCAAGGGAGCGGTTGAATGGTCATTTCCTATGGTAATTTCCAAATCCGGGATTGGCAGCCCGGCGATCGCCACAGCGCAGCCTATGTCATTCGTGCTGTTTTGACAGAATATGGTTTACCCTGGCAGCCCGAGGGGGCGGACCGGGACGTGATGGCGGTTGAAGAATATTATTTACAAACCGGAGGAACTTTTTGGGTTGTAGAACATCAAGGAAGCCTCGTGGGAACCAGTGGTTACTATCCCATCCCCCGGGAAGCAAAGGCCGTCGAAATTCGTAAAATGTACTTACTTCCCACTGCCAGAAACCAAGGACTCGGTGCTTTTTTATTGCAACACCTGGAAATGGCGATCGCCGATCAAGGATTCACCGCAATTTGGATTGAAACCGCCAGTATTTTGCAAGAAGCGGTTCAACTCTATGAATCCAGAGGCTATATTGCCGCGACGGGTATTGAAACTGACCGCTGCGACCGAGTGTACGTCAAACGATTAACGCCATCCCCTAAAGCATCTACCCCTAAAGCATCTAATTGTTGCTGACCATCACGACCAATCAAGATTTCTCCCGATCCTATCTGCAATAATCCACTCCTTACCTCCCCCATCTGTTATCCTCCCCATTGCCCCTGTGTGCTCACCAAGGAAACTAACTAGCGATGAAAATATTAGTGCTAGCCTGGGAATTTCCACCCCGCATCGTCGGAGGCATTGCTCGCCATGTCGCAGAACTCTACCCTGAATTAGTCAACCTTGGTTACGAAATTCATCTAGTCACCGTCGAAACTGAAAACACCCCTGCCACCGAAACCGTTGATGGCATTCAGCTTTACCGAGTCAGTGTTCCCCCCGGCAATGACTTCTTTCATTGGGTGGACAATATGAACCGTGCCATGGAATTAAAAGGTCAACAACTCATTGCCCAAGAGGGCGATTTTGATCTAATCCATGCCCATGACTGGTTAGTCGGTGATGCAGCCATTAATCTCAAACACCACGGCAAAATCCCCCTCGTCGTCACCATCCATGCCACAGAATACGGACGCTATAACGGTTTATATAACGACACCCAACGCTACATCGCCGGTAAAGAGGGCATCTTAATCTATAACGGTTGGCGAGTTATCGTGTGCAGTAACTATATGCGCTACGAATTAGAGCGAGCCTTTGGCACACCCTGGGATAAAGTGGACGTCATTTATAACGGAATTCGAGCTGACAAAAAACAACGCCGCCCCGACTTTGATTACCCAAAATTTCGCCAATATTTTGCCAACGACCAAGAAAAGATTGTCTATTACGTCGGTCGCATGACCTATGAAAAAGGAATTTCTGTTCTGTTGACCGCAGCCCCACAGGTGTTGGAAGCCATGGATGACCGCGTTAAATTTGTCATCATTGGCGGAGGAAATACCGATCGCCTCAAACAACTTGCTTGGAATTTGGGCATTTGGGAGCATTGCTTTTTCACAGGCTTTATGTCCGACGACGACCTCGACAAATTTCAAACCATTGCCGACTGTGCAGTTTTCCCAAGCCTGTATGAACCCTTTGGCATTGTAGCCCTCGAAAGCTTTGCCGCTAAAGTCCCCGTGGTAGTCTCCAACACCGGTGGCTTACCGGAAGTTGTCACCCATGGTCGCACCGGTATCGTTACCCAAACCAATAGTCCTGATTCTTTAGCCAAAGGGATTTTAGAAATTTTACAAAATCCTTTACTCGCTCAAGAATTGGTAGGTTCAGCCTACGAAGACCTAAGCATTCGCTTTAACTGGACCAAACTAGCCCAAGAAACCGCCGCCATTTATGAGCGGGTGGTCATTGAACGCCGGGGGGTGGACTGGTAAAAGAATCATTGCTGATGCCGATGCCAAACTACGAAAAAACCCTATTGCGGATTGTCTTCACCAGTCTGACTGCCCTAGTCGTCTTAACTGTCCTTTGTGTGGGTTATCGCTTAGTGCGCTTTACTCTATTAGGGTTTTGAAATCAAAAAAAGAGACGCCGCAATCCCATCTCTTGGGGGGGATTCACCGGATTGAACATCCTGGAAAAAGACCTGAATTATAAGACGATTCTGATCACGGTCAATCTTTAAATCCTCCTCGTATTGACCCCTCCTAAAGAAGACTGTTGGCGATCGCCGATGTAGACCAAAAAAGGCCTATCTTAGACATTTCCATAGACTCGAACGTAGATCCTGCCCCACCATACTTGAAATATAGAGCGCAGCAGGCACAGAGCTATGATTTTAATCACCGTCGGCACCGAAAAATTTCCCTTCAATCGCCTTATGCAATGGGTTGATGAACTGATCCAAAGCAAGTTCATTGATCTAAGCCAAGAAGATGTGGTCATCCAATATGGAAGCTGTACGGTGATTCCCAAGCAAGGCCAGAGTTATGACCTGTTGCCCGCCGTTGACTTTAAAGCGTTATTGACCGAAGCCCGGTTGATCATTTCCCACTGTGGCGAAGGCAGCTTTGATCTGTTGGCACAAATCAATAAACCGTTTATCTTAGTACCCCGCTCCCACCAATTTGGCGAGCATGTTGACGATCACCAAATCGAATTAGCCAAGGCATTACAGAAAAAAGGGGTCAACGTTGCCCAGTGCCCCGGCGATCTTGTTCGTTTCTTAACCAATCCCGTAACAGTGAATATTGCCGAAACCCCTACCCAGTATTACCAAAAGGCCAGTCAACTGCTCAGTAAAGAAGCCGGAAAGTTAAGCCAAGCCAAGCCCGTTGTCCATGGCACAGATTGGTTGAGTCGTGTTTATGAGGCTTTTAGCCAACGTCTGGGTAACCTAATTCCTCATTTTGGATAAAACTCTTAAACCGAGTTGGGATGATGTTGGAGTTGAACAGTGATGAAAATAAGATGGAGAAAATTATTATTGGGGACGGCTATCTGGCTATCTCTAGAAGTTATCCTGACGGTTCTTGGTCTTGATGATCTCGCTGACTCTAGCGAATATATTTTTAACAGACATAGCTTAAAGCTGCTCGTTTCTAGTCAGACCCTTTTAATAGCATTGTCTTAGATTTGAACTATTTTTAAGCTAATTCTCGCCATGAAACGTTCAAAATTCAAAACAATATTAGGCAATAATTTTCCCAATCAAACTCCTGGGGCTGGGGGGGGAATGCGTCAATATATGTTGGGATTTTTGGCTCGCAAAGATCAGGGTTTCACGATGGTGGAAATTGTCTTAGTCAGTATTGTGGTTGGTGTCTTGACAGCCCTCAGTCTACCAACATTTTTTCATTGCTTGGGGAAAGTTGAAAAAGTTAAGGTGCTATTGACGTTGGACACCCTGGCGAAAACCATACAACTCCATCACTTTGAGCAGGGGAGATACCCCGCTGATTTAATTCCCGGACAGTCCTTACCCTTTATTTCCAATTGGCCGACGGATGCCGACAAGTACGATTATGAGCATTGGGGCACGGGCAACGGTTCCTGTTCCGTTTTGATCACCTATTACGGTCAAGATGGTGTGCGACAGTCCCCCATTCACCACAACTATGGCCCTGCAGGGAATATTTCAGACCAGTACGGTGATGATATCCTCAAAGTGATTGATGTTTATGAATGTCCGTCTCCCGTTGGCGGCATTATCTAGGGGATCTCACAGGGATCCGCTACGCGGTGCGCCGTTCAAAGAAAGGAACGTTAATTCATTTCCGTGGCGATCGCCATGATCGGGTTTCTTGGGCGAAGTCTGGGACTTTAGGGCATCATTAAAATATCGCGTTTGGCAAAAAAATTATGGTGCAAACTCCTCTCCCTCCCCTGGACTTTGCTGATTTATATCTATACCCCGAATCCGACGGTAAACCGATGGCCGACAACACTCTCCAATACAATTGGATTGTCCGCTTGGTGGCTAACCTCAGACAGTTATTTCGGGGACAAACCGTCTTTGTGGCTGGGGATTTACTGTGGTATCCCCAACAGGTCATCGCGCCCCCCGCCCCCTCCCAGGCCCCCGATGCCATGGTG
>JBJOGT010000337.1:0-6706 GCA_046048115.1 Cyanobacteriota bacterium
AGTGAACGCATTTTGTTTAACTTCAGTGATCCCGATGCCACCCGCACCAACGGCGATCGCGCCTCGGTGAAATTTCCCCATCCTTTCCTCCAAGATCCCCTCGTTCGCCAGGCGATCGCCCTAGGCATTGACCGGGAGTTAATTGCCCAACAGCTTTATGGGGTAACGGGGCAGGGCACCGCCAATGTTTTGCTATTACCCCAGGAATTTGCTTCCCCCAATACGAGTTATCAATTTGATCTCAATCAAGCTCAACAACTCCTAGACCAGGCCGGTTGGCGGGATAGCAACGGCAACGGCATTCGAGACAAAAATGGGGTGGAAATGCAGATAGTCTTTCAAACCAGCGTTAATCCTCTGCGACAAAAAACCCAACAGGTAATTAAACAAACCCTGCAATCCATTGGCATGGGGGTAGAACTGAAAAGCATTGATCCGAGCGTTTTATTTTCCGGCGATCCCGCCAATCCTGACACGTTGGAGCGATTTTATGCCGATTTAGCCATGTTCACCACGGGCAATACCAACCCCGATCCCACCAAATATCTACAAACCTTTACCTGTGATCAGATTCCCCAAGCCAGTAACAATTGGACGGGGGATAATTTTGGGCGCTATTGTAATCCCGATTACGACAAACTCTGGCGATCGTCCCTGGATGAGTTAGATCCCCAAAAACGTCAACAGCTATTTATTGCCATGAATGATCTGTTAGTCAACAACTATGCCCTTGTGCCCCTGGTTCACCGGGCCGATGTGGTGGGGGTCAGCAATCGGTTAACGGGAGTGGCTTTAACACCGTGGGATCGGAATACCTGGAATATTAAAGATTGGCAATGGCAAAATTAACCCAGGATTTTGCTAGAAATTGTAAGCAAATTCAGCCCCAACTTAAGCGGTTTTGGTCTCGGCGATCGCCGCTAACACCTGACAGGCATGACCATGGCAAGTACCACAGTCGGCCCCGACGCCCATGGATTGGGTTAACTCTTGGATAGAAGCGATGCCCTGATCGGCGGCTTGCTTAATATCTCGGTCTGTAATGCCGCGACAAATGCAGATATACATAAGCGTTGTTAACACCTTGTTAATGAAAATCTCTTGCAGGATTATTGAAAGTAATTATCATTATTGGCTAAGGCGGTAAAAATGACAACGCCTTTTTTCGGTCGTCTACCAGCGAATGCCGGAATAGGTAACAATGGTAAATGTCATTACCAGTACCCCCGGGGGAGGAATTTGCACAATGGAAGGCAAACTTGAGGTAAAACAGCGACTCAATGAAGCCCTTAAGGGCCAGCTCACTGCCATTAATCAATATTTTCTCCATGCCCGGATGTGCAAAAGTTGGGGTCTCAAACACCTCAACGACTATGAATATCGGATGTCGATCACCGCGATGAAAAAGGCGGATAAGCTGATCGAGCGGGTTTTATTTTTAGAGGGCCTGCCTAATCTGCAAAATCTCGGTAAATTGCTGATCGGTGAAACGGTTCCCGAAATTCTGCACAACGAATTGACCTTAAACCAAACCCTACGGGACGATTTGCTCAACAGCATCCAGTTTTGCGAAACTGAGCAGGATTACGTCAGCCGGGATGTGTTGGTGGATATTCTGGAAGAAACAGAAGAACAAATTGATTGGTTGGAGTCCCAACAGTGGCTGATCGAAAATTCTGGTTTAGAAAATTATTTGCAATCCATGATGGGGGATTGAAGCGTTTAACCCTGTTCTCAATCGGCGATCGCCTTTTTTTAGTACCTGTACCGGATCATAGTAGTGCGAATTTAGGCGAATTAAGTACCTTGGCTCAGCAAATTTGTCCCCAGTTAAGCGACTTGCAAACCTTTGACGATTGTTTTGACGCCTTGCAAGCATTATCAACAACAACTTCAGAAACCTTAACCGTGTTGTGTGGTTCTCTTTATTTAGTCGGCTACTTTTTGGAGAAGTCTAAGCTTTTGCTGTGATTAACCATGCACTGAGCTATGACCGTGGACTGAATGGAGTCGAAGTCCACATCTGACTGAATTATTATTTTTCCTTTTTCCCATGCAAATTGCCACCTGGAACGTTAACTCCATCCGTAGCCGCCAACAACATGTTCTTGATTGGTTAGCCCAAAATTCCGTCGATGTCCTTTGTTTACAGGAAACCAAAGTTGTCGATCAAGATTTTCCCCTCCAACCTTTTACCGATGCCGGTTATCACTGTTACATTTCTGGACAAAAATCCTACAACGGCGTCGCCCTGTTTAGTCGTGAACCATTGCAAGCTCTGAGTTATGGTTTTGCCGATATTATTGGTGCAGAAAAAACCGAAGATTTAGACGATCAAAAACGGGTTATTAGTGGTGTGTATAAAAATGTGAGAATTGTTAATCTTTATGTCCCCAATGGATCAAGTCCCGACAGTGAAAAATATTTATATAAACTGCGGTGGCTAGCTTTACTAAAAATCTATTTAGATCAACTAAAAAATAGTGAAACCTCGGAATTTTGCGTTTGCGGCGACTTCAATGTTGCCCCGGAAGATCGAGACATCCATGATCCTGTGGGTAGGGAAAATCACATCATGGCCACCCCCATCGAACGGGAAGCGTTACAGGATACCTTGGCGATCGCCGATTTAAAGGATGCGTTTCGCAAATTCACCACCGAAACCGGCCATTACAGTTGGTGGGACTATCGGACTAGGGGCTTTAGTCGTAATCGAGGGTGGCGCATTGATCACCTCTACCTAACGCCTCAACTCTATGAACAGGCCCAGACCTGTTGGATTGACCGCGAACCCAGGGGTTGGGAAAAACCCAGCGATCACACTCCAGTTATTGTCGAGTTAGCGATTGAATAGCCAGTAAACTACTCTCTATTCCCCATTTCCTACTTCCATGCGGCAATCCCTTCTCCTCAATGACCTCAATTCTTGGCTCCAGCGGGCCGGCCAAGCCATCTTACTGCTGGGCAATGCCATTTATCAAATGTTTACTCGCCCCATTGACTATCGCAATACAACTGAACAAATGATGTTTGTGGGCCCGGCCTCCTTGCCGATCGCCCTCGTGACCGCTGCCATTATTGGCATGATTTTTACCATTCAAGTGGCACGGGAATTTTTAGCATTGGGGGCGGGGAGTGCCGTCGGGGGCATTTTGATGTTGTCTCTGGCGCGGGAACTATGCCCGATTATGACCGCCGTGGTGGTGGCCGGTCGGGTGGGATCGGCTTTCGCTGCTGAAATTGGCACCATGCGGGTGACGGAACAAATTGACGCCCTCTATATGCTCAATACCAATCCGGTTGAGTATTTAGTGATTCCCCGGTTAATTGCTTGTTGCATCATGGTTCCTGTGCTGAGTGTCTTGGCCTTAGTTACCGGTATGTTTGGCGGCGCTTTAGTCGCTATTAATTCCTACAACATTGCTAATCAGATCTTTTTTGAATCCGTGCAAACCTTTGTCGCCCCTTGGGATATCATTTGTGGCCCGATCAAGGGCATTGTCTTTGGGGCCTTAATCGCCATCATTGGTTGTAATTGGGGCTTGACCACCAAGGGCGGCGCTAAGGGCGTTGGCGAATCCACCACCGCTTCCGTCGTTACCTGTTTACTCGCCATTTTTGCCTCTAACTTGCTCATGTCTTGGATTATGTTCCAGGGCAGTGGCTCCGGGGCAATTCTGGGACAGTAAGGCGAGACGAAAATCAGTCTAAGATAGGAAACGTAAAGAAATGTAACAAAACGTATCTGCCCCATGCTGACCTCCCCGATCGCCGATCGCTCCTATAACCCCACCGACTGGTTGCGGGGCTATGAATCCCAACCCCAGGAGTGGGATTACTGGATTGATGCCATTGAGGGCGATCTTCCCCAGGGGTTGCAGGGAACCCTATTCCGCAATGGCCCCGGTTTACTCGATATTGGCGGCACACCAATTCGCCATCCCTTTGACGGGGACGGGTTAGTGACGGCCTTTAGTTTCACTGAGTCGGGGCGGGTACATTTCCGCAGTCGGTTTGTTAAAACCCAGGGTTACCTCGAAGAACAGGCCGCGGGCAAAATGCTTTATCGGGGCGTGTTTGGAACCCAGCCCCCCGGCGGCTGGCTAAAAAATATGTTCGATTTGCGCCTGAAAAATATTGCCAACACCAATATTACCTATTGGGGCGATCGCCTGTTGGCATTGTGGGAAGCGGCGAATCCCCATCGCTTAAACCCCGAAACCCTAGACACCATCGGCCTGGATAACCTAGACGGCGTTCTCACCGCCGATCAACCCCTTGCCGCCCATCCCCGCATCGATCCCACCTGCGTCATGGATGGAGGAGAACCCTGTTACGTCACCTTTTCCTTGAAAACAGGCTTGAGCAGCACCCTAACGTTGTTGGAATTTGGCCCCGATGGTCAGTTATTGCGTCGCCACAGCCACACCGTCCCCGGCTTTGCCTTTATTCACGATTTTGCCATCACGCCCCACTATGCCGTTTTTCTGCAAAATAACGTCAGTTTTAACCCTTTTCCTTTTCTTTTCGGTCTGCGGGGAGCCGGGGAATGTGTGCAATTTCACCCTGAAAAAACCGCTCAAATTCTCCTAATTCCTCGCCAAAATTTCGACCAAGGCGCTATCACAATTCCCGTCCAAGCGGGGTTTATTTTCCACCACGCCAACGCCTTTGAACAGGACGGCAACGTCATTCTCGATTCCATTTGCTACGATTCCCTGCCCCAGGTGCAACCGGAAATGGATTTCCGTGCGGTGGATTTTGCTGACCTCGATCCCGGTCAACTATGGCGCTTCACCATTGATCCTGTGGCAAAAACCGTAGAAAAATCCTTAAAAATTACCCGCTGTTGCGAATTTCCCGTTGTTCATCCCGCTTATGTCGGCCAACCCTACCGTTACGTTTACCTCGGCGCGGCCCACCATGGCACGGGTAACGCCCCCCTCCAGGCGATCGCCAAATATGATCAAGCAACCGGAGAAGAAACCGTTTATTCTTTTGCCCCCCAAGGCTTCAGCGGTGAACCCATTTTTGTGCCCCGACCCGATGCTACGGCAGAAGATGACGGTTGGTTACTTTGTTTGGTTTACAATGCCGCGTTGCATAAAAGTCAATTAGTCATTCTTGACGCCCGCGATTTAACGACTTTAGCAACCTTAACCCTACGCCACCATATCCCCTATCCTTTACATGGCAGTTGGACTGATCACTGTTTTCTCAAAGAAAAAATTGGGGTGAATTAAGCTGGGGAACAACGCTAATTTTTGTCAAAAAAATTGTCAATGCCGATCTTACTCACCAACCCTAAATTTGATCATATCTAGATCTGTGGAAGTAAGTTTAAATGACACACCTAAATTCAAAACAATTAATGAATAATGCAATAACAAATCGTGCATCCTAATATAGACTTAGAGAAACAAATTATCTCTCTTAGGTCAGACTGGGCAAGTCGATTTACTGAAAATCACCGAAAGCCTTTGGCAACAACGGTTTCATGTGGTGTATTTAATGGGTCACGTCGGCGATCGCCGTTTATCCCTCTAATCCCGATCGCCAGTTAATAACTTGATCGCCATTCTTAGACATGATCGCTGTTAATCTTCGATCGCCATTGCCAGGTTGCTCGCCGACGGGGAACGCTGGAAATATAATCTACGGCTAGAGAGTATCTTGATATTCTTGTAGTAAGGCTAGGATATCGACGAGTTGTCGTCGGTGGAGAGGGGTGGGGTTAAGTTGGTATTGGATGATTGCAATACGATATCGAGTTTCGATTCGAGTTCGGCGAGTCTCGCATTCTGTTTGCTTAATTCGGCGTTGCTCTTCCTCAATTCGGCGTTGCTCTTCTTCATTCTAGCGTTGCTCTTCCTCAAGGCGGACAAGCCCCCGTAGGAGTTGATCCACTGCCACAAGCGAGAAAGTAATCCCGGCGAGGCTGAGTCCTGACCATTGGGGAATGATGAGTTGGTAGTTTCGGAGTTGGAGGGTGTCATAGCTAAGAAATACTCCTGTTAGAAAAACCAGCAATGCAGTCAGAATGGCGATAAAGGTCTGGAAGTCAGGCATTCTTTCAAGGCGATTATCGTTTTATTTTAGCTTGATTGGGGTCTGCCTAAAGGGTTTTGATATGGCTGTTAGAGAGTTGGGGGGGGCTGAATGTTGGAGTTCTACGAATTATCGCCCCAGAAAAAGCGGGTAAGAAAAAAGGCAAACCAAGACGGTCTGCCAATAAACTTTTGGTCGTATTGTTAGAGGGTTTTGTGTTTTGGGGGATCATTGTAAGCGTCTCTAAGATCACGTGTTAATTCTCATGAAGAAATTGTGCCAGGATTCAGTTTTAGGGTTTATGTTTAGGATTGATTCATTTACTAGCATTTATGAAAGCTTACTGGATGAAAAAATCATCAAAAATCACCTTAATAATTTCGATTATTATTTTGATGACTTCTTACGCCATATATTGCCATAACTATGATTATCCTAAAGCAGGATTCTGGGATGAGAATTATTATGTTACCACTGCCCAAAGGTATTTAAACGGCATTTTCTTTCTCCATGAACATCCTCCTTTAGGACAAATGTCAATTGCGCTGGGGGAAAAGTTATTACAGGCCAATATTTTGTCAGATCAGTTTATTGATCTTGATAAGGTTAATGATTTTCCGCCAGGATTTTCTTTTAGGGGTTATCGTTTTTTTCCGGT
>JBJOGT010000338.1:0-2905 GCA_046048115.1 Cyanobacteriota bacterium
CTCAACATCAACGGGAGCATAAAGTCGTCGATAAAGACCCTTTATTTGAGCTAGCTTGTCAAGTTCTTCGATGGGAGAAATATCCTGTTCTAGCAAAAGAGATAAAGCCTCTTTTAATGGAGGTAAATCTTCAGCTTTTATAAGGGGAAATTGGGGACAGTATTCACTTAAAGCAATGCGCTTAGAAAAGATATTATCTAGATTAGTTTCTTGATATTTTGTGATTAAATCATCAATTCCCTTGACATCAAAAAACCACACCATGACACTGACTTTGCAGCCCTTGGCCTCAATCAATTCCCCAGTCTTGGCGATCGCCGTTTTGACTGCTTTGATGGTGCTTTCCTTTTTGTCATTGTCGAAAGCGAAAACAAATTCCCGGCCTTCCTGGCAAAATGCTTCAAGTTGAGGGATAAGGTAGCGTGGCTCCCCTGTCGGCTCTTTATTTTCATTTTTTGGGGTTCGATATCCCCCATAAATTCCTGGTAATCCGATCGCCGCATAACCATGACTGAGTAAAGATGCGGCTTTTTTGGCCCCTTCCGTAATGAGGATCGGAATGGAGGGATTGTCTTTTACCCATTGCCAAAATAGTGAGGGAATTTGATCCTTGGCGATCGTCAACAACGCGGGACAATCTGCACCTGCTTTCTTGGCAATTTGTCCCCACTGGTGAGACCCAACCTTTAGGCAGAATACTTCCGTCGGTAAGTGGTAAGGATGCTCGTATTTAATAATTTTCTTTTCGGCGCTTTGGCGGGGGCTATTCGGTTTAAGACATCCCCACATCGAATCTTCGAGGGTGAGGGCATTCAAGCCAGAACACCACCATCCCCCATACTCTAGGTGGACATATTGTTGAATGACAGTGGTAGTCAGTCCGCCGGTGTTAGTCCGCTCTAAGTCGGGAGAGTAAAACAGTAAGTCGTAGGCTTCATCACTTCCCACACTTAGAAAATTAAGGGAGATAATTTCGGGGACGATCGCCGAACCTAAAAGCTCTTTTTGGTGACTATCAGAAATACTAAAGCACTTAACATTCATTAGATTGATCCTCTTTTTAGATCAACCTTTCCGGTTTATTCTTGCTGCTCTCAAAAATTCCTTACAGGGGCACACTTTTGCGATGGATTCACAAAAATGTGTTAATTTGGGGATATAAAGAATTTTACTAATCTGTTTTATGGCCTTGGGAGAAATAAAAGCCTGCAAGCTTTTATTTCATCGGCACTAGCTTCGATAGAGCTGTCGAGATAACCCCGAAAAGGTCAATTTTTTTGACTGTTATGTGAACATAGAAACTTGCAAGCATAAAAACTTGCATTTTGTCTGGAAACTTTTGCATCGAATCTGATGCACTCCAGCCTGTAAGGGCAGAGTTGGATTTTGCCTGTGACAGCAAGCTAAGGCTTTGGGCATAGCATTATCGCTAAATATTTTTTTCATTGTAATGGAAAAACCTACTACAAAAAAATAGATCGGGGAAGTCTTGCTGAGCTTTACCAAGTAGGGATATAGTCGATGCGTGTTCATAATGACTTTAAATTTTGTTCTATTCATTCTGCCCCCCATGGGCGATCGCTGTTTAGTCTCTCCTATCTAAGGCTGTCAACAGTGATTAAATGATCAACACTGGGTATTTGGAAGCTTATAATATCTAAATCCCATTTATACAGAATGCTGCTATGCAGAAGGTTGCGCCTGGTGCAAGAATTGTCTGCCGAGATACGGAATGGCTAGTCAAACAGGTTGTAACCGTCGAACATAACGATGCTCTCATCAAAGCCATTGGTATATCGGAGTGCGTTCAGGGAAAAGAATTTTGTTTTTTGCATCAGGTTGAGCATCCTGACCGGCCCAAGAAGCGACAACGTAATCAATTACGGGTTCTGTTGCCAGAAGAAACGGATATTGTGACCGATCAATCCTCTGGTTATGCCCATAGTCTTCTTTTTCTCGAAGCCCAACTCCGGCAGACAACCCTTGATCCCGATTGTCTTTATGTTGGGCATCGGGGGGCAATGGATACGTTGCCCTATCAGTTATTACCCGCTGTGCAAGCGTTAAGCAATCCCAGGCAACGAATTTTGATTGCAGACAATGTAGGTCTAGGAAAAACGTTGGAGTGTGGGATTTTGGTGTCGGAATTGATCCGACGGGGACGGGGACGGCGTATTTTAGCGATTACTACCAAATCAATGATGGAGCAGTTCCAACAGGAGTTTTGGCATCGCTTTACCATTCCGTTGCGCCGGCTGGATTCCCAGGAGATTCGGAAAATTCGTGCTCAGCTTCCGGGCAATCATAATCCGTTTAACTATTATGACCGCAGTATTATTTCCATTGATACGCTAAAGCAGGATCGGGAATATCGCCGTTTTTTGGAGCAAGCCCGTTGGGACATTATCATCATTGATGAAGCCCATAATGTGGCACGGCGCAGTCGAGGGGAAAGCGCTTCTTTGCGGGCGAAACTGGCGGAACGTTTGGCGAGTCGCTCAGATACGTTGATTTTGTTATCGGCAACACCCCACGATGGTCGTCCAGAAAGTTTTGCTAGTTTGATGAACATGCTTGACCCGACGGCGATCGCCAATGAGAGGGAGTACACGAAAGAGGATATTCGCCAACTGTACATTCGGCGGTTCAAAAAGGATGTGTTGAACGATTTGAAAACCCACATCCCGGAGCGTCGAGTGGTGTCAGTAGAAGCAGATGCTAGCGGCAAAGAGGAGCAGGTATTTGAGGCATTAGCTCAGACCCAGTTCCAAACGGGCAGTAAAGGCGGGGCATTATTTAAAACGACGGTGTTAAAAGCTATTCTGTCCAGTCCGATCGCCGGTTTGGAGACCGTGGAGAATCGCATCAAGACTTTAGAGAAAACCTTGAAGGAGCGCCGTAAAGA
>JBJOGT010000339.1:0-3097 GCA_046048115.1 Cyanobacteriota bacterium
CGATTTTACCGGGATTTAGTTTAGATCTAGCCCCCATTTGGTAGTTATCCAGATTTGCCAAAGGGTTGGCCCCACCAACGCCAACATTCCTTACTAAACGGCGATCGCCCCTGAGCCAGCCCCGCTAACTACACTGATAACTATTCCCTGATATCTGACACCTGAAACTATGCCCAAATGGTTCAACACCGCCGGCCCCTGCCAAGCGGACATTCACTACATGCTCTCCCCCACGGCCCGACTACCGGAGTTACTGCCGTTAATTCAACAACGCAACTACTTTGTCATCCACGCCCCCCGGCAAGTTGGTAAAACCACCGCCATGATCGCCCTCGCCCAAGAGTTAACTGCCAGTGGTGACTATACCGCCGTCATGTTGTCCGTTGAAGTGGGCGCTGCCTTCCCCGAACAACCCGATGTTGCTGAAGGTGCGATTCTTGGTGCTTGGCGAGACGCCAGTAAATTTTGGTTGCCCCAGGAACTTCACCCCCCCCACTGGCCAGAACTCGAACCCGGTCGTCGCCTCAACCGCGCTTTAAGTCTGTGGGCCGAGACATCCCCTCGTCCATTGGTTGTTTTTATCGACGAAATTGATTCTCTGCAAGATCAAACCCTGATCTCCATTCTGCGACAATTGCGAGATGGCTATCCCAGACGCCCCCAAGGCTTTCCCCATTCCCTGGGCTTAATTGGGATGCGAGACGTGCGGGATTACAAGGTGAAATCGGGGGGCAGCGATCGCCTAAATACGGCCAGCCCCTTTAACATCAAAGTGGCATCCCTCACCATGGACAATTTTAGTTATGAAGATGTGCGGGAGTTATATCAACAACATACCGACGCCACTGGCCAGATTTTCACTCCCGAAGCGATAAACCATGCCTTTTATTTAACCGATGGACAACCCTGGTTAGTCAATGCCTTGGCCCGACAGTCAACAGAATACCTAATTAAAGAGCGTACTGAACCGATTACCATTGCGACCATTGAAGAAGCCAAAGAAATCCTCATTCAACGCCAGGACACCCATTTAGATAGTTTGGCAGAAAGATTACGGGAAAATCGGGTAAGAAATATCATTCAACCTATCCTAGCGGGGGAAGAATTGCCGGAAACCCCCGAAGACGATCGCCGTTTTTTGTTGGATCTGGGTTTGGTTAAACGTAGTCCTTTAGGGGGGTTAGTGATCGCCAATCCCATTTATCGCGAAGTGATCCCCAGAGTCCTGTCCCAAGGTCCCCAGGACAGTATGCCCCAGATTCAACCCAGTTGGCTCAACCCCGACGGCAGTTTAAATCCTCAAAAATTACTCACTGGCTTCCTAGAATTCTGGCGACAACATGGGGAACCATTACTGAAAAGTGCGCCTTACCATGAAATCGCCCCCCATTTAGTTTTAATGGCGTTTCTCCATCGAGTCGTTAACGGTGGCGGTAGTTTGGAACGGGAATATGCCATTGGTTCCGGGCGCATGGATATTTGTTTACGTTACGGCGATGTCGTCATGGGCATGGAACTCAAAGTTTGGCGACCTCGAAAAAAAGATCCTTTGCCACAAGGGTTAGTGCAACTGGATAAATATCTGGAGGGATTAGGGTTAGAGACGGGTTGGTTGGTGATTTTTGATCGCCGTCCTGATTTACTCCCCATTGAAGACCGAACCACCGTGGAAACCGCCCTGAGTCCTGCGGGTCGGGAAATTACAGTAATTCGGGGCTAAACAGCGATAAAGGGAAACTTGATTGCTCAGCTCTCCCTACTGGCAATTTAGACAAAAAGTTACACAAAGAAACTATTAACGGCGATCGCCCCCAGGGCTGGGAGAGTACCGGTAATGCCAGTCAAGTTAACCACCAAATCATTGGCACTTTGGAAGCCCGCTGTCCCATCGTTAACAAACAAATAGGTCGCGCTACCAGCTTTAACCAACGCGGCACTGTTAATGCCTAAGGCTTGGTTACCGACTGTAGCCCCATTGGCGTCGGCGAAGACGTTGGTAACAACAGTGTTGATGTTACTGGTGGTGCTATCCGCTGCACGACTGAAGGCCACGGGGGCGTTCATGGCGGCTCCGCCCTGGGTCAGGAGATCAATTTTATCAATGCCGATGGCAAAGTCCGTAATCCGGTCTAAAGCCGTGGTCGTAGATTCGCCAAAGCGGAAGACAAAGGTGTCAGCCCCAGCTTTGCCTGCCAGGGTATCCGCCCCGGCTCCGCCGTTAAGAATGTTAGCACCAGTGTTGCCGGTAATCCGGTTTTTCAGGTCATTCCCTGTACCGTTAATGTTTGCACTGCCTGACAGGGTCAGGTTTTCAACGTTGGCACTCAAGGTGTAGTTAACGGTAGTTCGGACACTATCTGTGCCTTCATTGAGATTTTCGATGATCACATCGCCAACGTTATCAATGGTGTAGGAATCGTTACCCAGACCCCCGATCATGGTATCCGCCCCGGCTTTCCCATCCAGGCGATCATTACCGTCTAACCCGGTGAGGCTGTTATTGCCGCTGTTGCCTGTCAAGCTGTTATTGAGGTCGTTACCCGTGCCGTTTAGATTAGTGGTTCCCAATAGGGTCAGACTTTCGATGTTGGCACTTAAGGTGTAATCAACGCTGGTTCTGACACTATCCCGCCCTTCATTTAGGTTTTCTGTGACGATGTCACCAACGTTATCAATGGTGTAGGAATCATTCCCCAGACCGCCAATCATGGTATCTGCCCCGGCTTTCCCATCCAGGCGGTCATTCCCGGCTAACCCGGTGAGGATGTTATTGCCGCTATTGCCTGTCAAGCTGTTGTTGAGGCCGTTACCCGTACCGTTCAGGTTAGTGGTTCCCAATAAAGTCAGATTTTCGACGTTGGCACTCAGGGTGTAGCTAACGCTGGCGTTGACACGATCACTCCCTTCATTGATGTTTTCGATGACCACATCACCAACAGTATCAACGGTATAAGTGTCATTCCCTACGCCGCCGATCATCGTATCCGCCCCGGCCTTGCCGTCCAGGGCATTGTTACCACGATTGCCGGTAATGTGGTTGTTGAGGCTATTACCCGTGCCTCGCAGTCCACTTGAGCCAGTTAAGACGAGGTTTTCT
>JBJOGT010000340.1:0-4190 GCA_046048115.1 Cyanobacteriota bacterium
GTAATATTTCTTCCCCTTGCATTAACTTTTGCACAATTAAAAAGTGCATCAGGGAACCGGCAAAAATACGGGCCGCCACCATCGGGTCGGGAAAATTAAGCTGGGGTTGGGAACCAAAATAGGTTGCTAGATTTTCTAACATCGGTTTTTGAATTTCCCGCACAAAACTTTGGGCCAAGGTCGGAAATCTTTCAGATTCCCCAATAATTAGACGAATTAGGGTTAACAAAGCCGTATTTTGGGCAAACCCGGTCAAGGCTTTATCAGCCAATTGCCGCAACACGATTTCAGGGGGAAGATCCAATTCGGCGATTGCCGGTCGATGGGGAAACAAGGGATCACATTGTTGGGTTAAATGGCGCACCAAGGCCAGAAATAGGCCTTCTTTATCCTGAAAATAACTGTAGAGCGTGGGTTTAGATACCCCTGCCGCTTTGGCGATGCGATCCATACTCGCTGCCGCGTACCCTTGGGTGGTAAAAATTTTTAACGCCCCCGCCAAAATTTGGTCGGCTTTGTCGGGGCTGGGACGGAAAGGTTTAAGGGAATCGGAATCGTTCACGGGCTTGGCTGGCATGGGATCAATGATAACGGCAGAGGACGACGGTAAATGTTGAGACGGTTTTAGCGCAGTGCCCCCATTAAATGCTCAGCAATGCGCCGAGCCGCGCCGGCCTCCCCTAACCGTTCTCGACCATTACGGGCGATCGCCGTTAACCGTTGCCCATCCTGTAAAAGTTGTTTAAATATGACCCCGGCTTGATCGGGTTGATTAACTAAACTCACCGATTCCCCCAATAACCAGGTTTGGCGACGGGCAAAATAGGGATTAAATTGGGGACCTTGGCCTGGAATCGTAACCACGGGTTTCCCCAGACCCACACATTGTTCCGTCGCAGTTCCGGCCATGGCGATCGCCCCCTGGGCTTGGTGTAAATACGCCACAAAGGCCTGTTGGCTAATGGTTAACCGGGCATTGCCCTGGTGCCAGTGGTGGGCGGAATAATCCCCAACTAAATCAGGCTGAACCGGTTGCCATGGTTGATCAATAACCTGTTTTAAAAACGGTTCCAGGGACAGACTTGGAGCGATCGCCCCTAGAAATTGAATGGGACGGTCGGGAAAACAATCCATCACACTGGTTAAACTTTGCAAAATAATTTGCCAATTGCGTTCCGCTTCCGGCGATCGCGATCCCGGCAGGAGTAATAATGTCAGCGTCTGTCCTGGTTGCAACGGGGCTGGGATCTGGTCACAATTTCCCAAACCGTCCATCATCGGATTGCCCAAATTTTGACTCGGTACGCCCTGATTCCATAACCTTTCATGGGTGAGGCGATCGCGGGGAAACACGGCCCGGCAGAGGGGACGGGTCATCAACCAGCGTTCCCAGGGATAGTAAGCCGATCCGAGCCAGCGTTCCCAAGGGGCAGTGCTAGTTAACCATTCCCCCGATGGTTGCCGCAGATAATATTCCGATTTCGCTGTCCCCACAAAGTAATACTCCGCCCCACTCAGCCAAGCCAACGCCAAGGGTAAAATATCTCCTACAGCCAAGATTGTGCCCCCCTGGGTTGTCCATTGCCGCAAACTACCGAGTTGAGCCTGGGTTAACCCCCACAGACCACCCTGTACATCCCGCCACAATTCCCGCCCATCCATATTGTTAAAACCACCGGAGGGCATTGCTTTAACCGGGCCGATGAAGGGAATGCTAAGTTTTTGATAACCATGACCTTCTCCTACCAAAGGCAAGGCCGTCAAGGTTTCAGCCGGTGGCGCTTGCACTAATTCGCTCCAAGCTTGACCAATTTGGATGGCGATCGTGTCTTCTCCGTGGCCGTTGCTGAGGAGTAAGAGTTTCTGGGAAGGGGACATGGAAATCAGACCGAGATTAACCCACTAAGCTCAATAATTAGGATAAAGCCGCTTCTCCCCGTCGATACAATTCCCGCGCATAATCCGTCCAGACCCCTTGACCCCAATAACGGAAACAACTGGTTTCCACGAGCATGACGTACAACAATGCCGCTTGATAATCCGGGCGTTGGGTCACGGTTGGATCAGCTTCTACTAAAGGATCATATTTTTGGTGAAATTTGGCACTGAGTTGATTCATAGGTTCTAGTACGTTTTCATAGCCCTGCACCCAACTCAAGTTATTTGTCCAGGAAGCGCCGTCCATGTGGAATTGATGATCCTGGGCCTTTAACTCGGCGATCGCCGTTTCGACCTGGGCAGTGGTGGCTTGGTCAGGATCAACCCGTTGCCAGATTTTATGTTGTTGTACTGCTTGAATGGGAGGGAAATCCAGTTCCGTTAGTCCTGCGGCGGCGAGGAGTTCTAAATATTCCGTGCCGTTAATGGCCACCGTTCCCGTCGTACCCCCATTGGCAGCCATCTTGTGAACGGCTTGATCATAGGCAGGAGGAAATTCATTCATCATCACGCCGCCATTTTCCCCATCGGCAATTTGGGTCACACAACTGGGAATGTGCTGATCCCCCAAGGTTTGTTTACTGCGACTCAACGCTTCGTAATAGGGCTGCATTTGGGCCACCAGTTTGGTGTCCGATCCCTGGGTTTTGATTAAGGCAGTAATACTAATGGTTTCCCCTTGGGAATTGCGGGCAGTGAGGCGATTGGGGATATATTTTTGATCCTGGGACAACCCAGAGCCGTCTAGGTTTTCCACCGAATGTTCTTGCACCATTAACCAACGATAACCGCAGTCTTTTAACGCTTTGATGTATTCGTAAAGAGTATCGGGGTGATTGGGCAGGTGCATTTCCGGGGGGGAAAATCCTTTGACTCGTTTTAGGGCATCGGGGCCAAAAATGGCGGCGAAATGGTGTTGCCAAGCCAAAATTTGCAGTTTTAGGTCAGGAATCGGGGTAGACGGCACCACCGCATGGCTCCAAAAAGTTCCCAACCATTCCACATAGGGCTGATAGCGGGAGTCGCAGGTTATCCGTTTGAGGTCATCTAAGATATCCTGACGATCCATCTGCTGAAATCCCCAGAGTAGATTGCCGGAATAGTCCAACATGATGCGGGGATTGCAACCGGCCTCTACTAATTGGGGAATGATATGCCCCATGCGACGGTAACACCAGGCAAAGGGATCGGCGTTGTGATTATCCCCTTCTCCCTGATGTTCATACATATACTGCAAATGGGAAATCAGTTCACCCTGTTGGCCAGCGGGGATAGTGGGTTGGTGCATGTGGAGCGCACAGGCACAGGTAGATTGCAAATTTTCCAGCGTGAGATTGGTGCTTGCTAAAAAAACTGGGGTTTGATCATTAACAACGGCTAATATTTCCGCTTCAGATCCGGCGATGGGGGGTAGGCTAATGGTTATCCGTTCGGCGATCGAAACCATGTCTGGATATCTCCTAGAAAAATTTATGTAATGAGGGGTAAGGGGGAATTTTGTTGATATCTCTTGCCTTGAGGGGGTGGGGGCGGAAATCCACTGGTTGCCCATGGTGGAGCTTAAGGCCAAGCTTTTGTACGGACTGTAGTATTTGAAATCGAATTTAGGGTGTCAATGGCAGTTTTTCAACTCTATTCCCAAATTAGTTTACCCTGGCAAGGGGAAGCCGATGGGGGATTACGGGCGGGGCATCTTGCCAGCGGAGTTTCCTAGGGCGTTTTGAGAATTAGCCTTGATTCAGGAAAACCAAACAGTGAGAAGATATTCTCCCAAGTAATCAACGCCGATCCGTTCAGTAAAATGCTTGATGATCGCCAATATTTACCACACAGTTTTATGACACAAGGGTTGTTTCGTTGGCTAAGGTTTTTATCGTTAACGATGATAATGGCGATCGCCGTTTTAGGTCTCAAAGGTTGTTTTGGCAATTTCAATCAACACTCTACCTTAACCATTGGGCTGAATAGTTGGCCGGGCTATCAGATTGCCTTATACGGCGAAGCCCAGGGACTTTTTCAAAAACGGGGTCTGACGGTGGAATTTAAGCGCTTTGATAATCAACAGGATAATATTCGTGCCACCCTGCGGGGCTATCAAGATGCCAGTTTTGTGCCCCTATCGGAAGTGATGCAGTCCGATGGTGCAGAGGAACCACTCCAATTCATTTTAGTTACGAATATTTCTGCCGGGGCGGATGGGATTGCGGCTCGTCCTGGGATTAACACCGTTCAAGACTTAGCTGGGAGAAAAG
>JBJOGT010000341.1:0-5083 GCA_046048115.1 Cyanobacteriota bacterium
GACTTGCAAATCGGGAAAGGTATAAATAATGTCCCCTTGGTCGGAAACCTGGGGATAACCATTAAAGCGGGCCAATACCGGCATGATGTAATCTTCGGTTTCTTGATTCAACGGCGTCACGTTATCCAAATAGGGCGCAACCTGTTCTGCGGCGATCACCCCGCCATTATTGCGGATTAACGTCCCAATGGTTCGCCAGCGTTTTTCCTCCAACTCAGCATTGGGATCGCCGTCCCCGAAGAGGAAAGAAAAGATCGCTTCTAAAAAGTTCAACCCCTTTTCCTTGGGCTGATTTTGACGGCGTTGGGGACGATAGGGATCGGGACTAAACAGCCAGAAAATATCCGTCGGGAAAAAGAAGAAGCCGCCGCCTCCCCCCCGGCGATCGCCACCGAAATTGAAACCCCCATCACTATCACCATCGGATTTGGAATTAATCGCAATCACAATGGCGGCGATCGCCACAAGCATCAGCAAAATCGATAGGACCAGCAGAATCCCAAAGGAAATCCGAATCAGGTAAAAAATGCCTTGCCAAAGAGTTTTCGCCCAGGCTTGTAACCGTAACCGCCAAAACTTATTGCGTAAAATTGACCGGAATTGGCGGGGAAACTCAAACACCATTTCCCCCGTATTGGACACCTGCAAATGTCCCCCTACTTCCGATGCCAAGGTTAACAAACCCTGCTGAGTCTGATTAATTTCCAACCCGGCCCGACTGGCCACATCTCCGATGGTCACAACATAATCTAATTGCTCAACGGCGGTCATTATTTGCTGATCAAAGGCGACGCTCATCAAACTGCCCCAAAATTTAATAGCCCCAAGGGGCTTTCTTTTAGTATAGAAAAGGAAACCATCAACGTTATTTAGCTCCCCCCTATGATTTCCCGTATTTTCCGATCTTGGTTTAGTGCTCTCTTGCTGCTGGGAAGTTGGACGCCCATAGGCAACACCGCCCAGGCCGCCGAAGAAGTGATCCTGACATACAGTATTTTGCGGGAATCCATCTCTGTGCAGGAACTAGGGGAACTGAGTCGCACCGGCAAAGTCTCACCATCCCTTAAATCCTATTTAAATCTGGCCAACAAAGAGCCGGAAGAACTGCGCCGTTGGTTAAACCGTCCCTTTGCTGTGGAGCAAACCACCTTGTCCAATGTGCTCAACAGTTTTATGGGGGGCTATATCCTTAATCAAGTGGGGGAAGTAATCCATACCCCTTCCAAGCGGGCCAACAAAGAGGCCCTGCGGGGAGCCATTGTCACCTCCGCTGAAAAGGACAACCAAGTACAATTGATTGAAGTGTTGGAAAATTACCCCACCAAAGAAGTCCACCTCAACGGCGATCGTCTGATGGAACTGTATCAAACGATGCAGGATTTGAAGACGAAACTCTCGAAACTGCCCTTTTAAAGCCATGTTGAAGAATCTGACTTTTGCCGCTAAGTCCTAAAAGCAGTAAATATCAAGGATTTCAGCGGCCAGGCTGATTTATAATAATCGACTTTGATTGCGAAAAGTATACGAGACTTAAGACGTTTAACTGGCTCAAATGCAACAGGATTTTGTTTCCAAAAAGATAACGGGTAATGCCTAACTTCTACCGCTTTAAATACTGTCGGAATTATTCTATTTCTCGTTTCAATAATGCCATGATAATCTCACGGTAAACATACACCCCACTATGCAACCTTGGATTGAAACCATTCCCTTCTTAACCCTGGCTTCTGGCGATCGCCTGAATTTGACTCTGTACCGCTATCAGGGTTCCCAACCCGGCAAAAAGTGCTATGTTCAAGCCAATTTGCATGGGGGAGAAATTGTCGGTAATGGGGTGATTTACGAACTAATGCAGTGGTTAGATCAGCTTCCTGCGGGGCAACTCAAGGGAGAAATTTGCCTAGTGCCGGTGTGTAATCCTTTGGGAACGAATCAGCGTAGTCACTTTTTTGCCACCGGTCGCTACAATCCCTATGACGGCAGAGATTGGAATCGTATTTTTTGGGATTATGAAAAACATTGCCCGGATTTGCCTGATTTTGTGCGATCACAGTGGAATCTAGACGTTGAAACGATTCAAGCTAATTTTCGTGCCCGACAACGCCAAGCCTTTGAAGCCGCCCACCAATCCCTGCAAACTTCCCCCAGTGCCCCTTGGCGCGAACAGTACCGCTATATTCTGCAATCTCTCTGTTTAGATGCCGATTATGTGTTGGATTTACACAGTTCCAGTAACCAAAGTTTGCCCTATGTGTACTGCTTTGCTTCCCGGGAAAACAGTGGTAGTTGGTTGGGATTTGATTACGGTATTTTAATGACCACCTACGACGGCGATGCCTTTGATGAAGCCTTTATGAAACCCTGGTTAGGGTTGGAACAAGAGTTTAGCCGCCAAGGACGATCGCTGCAATTTGACGTTGAGGCTTACACGCTAGAACTAGGATCGGGCATGACCTTGGAGACGCCAATGGGGGAGCAAGCCATGAAAGGTATCATTAATTTTTGGGCGGCAAAGGGATTATTATCGTTACCAAATTATGAAATTTTTTCCCATGCCACTCAGTACGGCGATCGCCGACAAATGGTACTTTATTATGCTCCCAGTGGTGGCTTTGTCCGTCGTCGGGTGGATCTAAAACAACCCGTTCAACAAGGGGATATTTTGTATGAACTGTTGCAGTTTCAGGATGGCTTCCCGACAAAATTAATTGTGACAGCGGAAAGCAAGGGAATGGTATTTGATGTGGGGATCAATCAGTCTGTTAATCAGGGAGAATATGTTTTAAGTTTGTGGAAATCTGAAGATCAACGTTAATGTGAATGAACGTTTTCTCAACACGGCGATCGCTCCGCAATGGGCATCCGCCAGCCTGTACCAAAGGCGCGATCGGTGACTTTCAAGGCTGGGGCCGCTTGACGGCGCTTAAATTCCGATCGTTTAACCAGTCGGCAGACGTTGAGAACTGTCTCAGGATCAAAACCCGCTTGAATAATGATTTGGGCAGATTGGTGCTGATGAATAAGGCGGTCTAGGATGGCGTCCAAAATGTCGTAGGGCGGTAAGGAATCTTGATCGATTTGGTCGGGTTTTAACTCGGCGCTGGGGGGTTTGGTTAACACATTGGCTGGAATAATTTCGCGATCCCGATTGAGCCACTGGCAGAGGGCAAAGACCTGGGTTTTGGGGACATCGCCGATCGCCGCGAGACCGCCATTCATATCCCCGTAGAGGGTGCAGTAACCCACGGCCATTTCCGATTTATTGCCGGTGGTGAGTAATAAATAACCAAATTTATTGGCGATCGCCATTAGGATATTGCCCCGGATGCGGGATTGGAGATTTTCTTCCGCGATACCAGAGGGGGTGCCATGGAAAAGGGGAGCAAGCATTTGGTCATAGGCGGTCATTCCGTCGGCGATGGGAACGGTATGGGTTTGTATCCCCAGATTTTCTGCTAAAGCCAGGGCATCTTTAACAGAATGATCGGAACTGTAGGGGGAAGGCATCAAAATTCCTAGCACGTTTTCAGAACCTAATGCCGCCACGGCGATCGCCGCCACGAGGGAAGAATCAATACCGCCACTGAGGCCGAGGGCAACTTTTTGAAAACCGCATTTTTGCAGGTAATCTTTCACCCCTAACACCAATGCTTGAAATAATTCTGCTTCGTTACTATCGGGTGTTTGAGCAATTGTGGTCGGTTGTAAATCCTGTTTTTCGCTATCGTACTGGAGATAACATAAATCTTCGGCAAATAACGGTGATCGGTTCACTAATTGCCCCCGGCGATCGACAGCAAAACTGCCCCCATCAAAAATCAAATCATCATTACCCCCGGTTTGGTTGACATAAATTAAGGGCAAATGAAATCGTTCCGCACTATGGCGAATTAAGGATTCTCGAAAGCGAGATTTACCGACACAGTAGGGAGATGCGGCCAGATTGACCACTAAATCGACGCCTTGGGAGACTAAATTTTCTAAGGGATCAACGGGATAATGCCGCTGTCCCCAAAAGGCTTGATCATTCCATAAATCCTCGCAAATAGTAACGCCAATGCGGGTATTGTTTAGGATAAAACTGTCACTGTGATCGGCGGCAGCAAAGTAACGGTCTTCGTCAAAAACATCATAGGTCGGTAATAAACATTTATGAAAATAGCGTTGAATTTTGCCGTTTTGGAGCAACGCTACACTATTTCGCAGATTTTTTTGTCCTTGGATTGTGGCTTGATGATTTTGCGTAACGGTTCCCACTAAAACGACAATATCTGACGGAATGGCTTGGGCTAATTGTTGTAATTGTTGATCAATTAAATCAATAAAACTAGGGTTTAAGAGTAAATCCCTGGGAGGATAACCACATAATGCTAATTCGGAGGTCAAGACTAAATCTGCCCCTTGACGATGGGCTGTTTTGACCCTGTTTAAAATTGTTTCCGCATTGGCGGCGATCGCCCCGACGGTGGGGTTAAGTTGGGCAATGGCAAGGGTAATCATGGATTGGAAGGTGAAATAACTTAAAAAAAGTGAGGGTAGGGCTCCGACTACGCTCAGCCCACTATCAAGTAGTGAAACTCTATAGATACTAAACAAACACTAATGCTTTATCTTTAAATGGAGCAAAAGCCTGGGCATCAAAGCGAAATAAACTGGCCGGTCTACCTGCGCCTCGATGGATCTTTTTGCCTGTATCTGTTAGAAAACCAAGTTTTAATAACCGGGCGCGAAAGTTAGAATAATCGGAAAAGTTTTCCCCCAACACCGTCGTATAGAGTTGGTAAAGATCATTAAGGGTAAATAATTCGGGCAACACATCAAAGGCGATCGGGCTATATTCTAATTTGTTCCGTAGACGTTGATAGCCGTAATCCAAAATTTTATTGTGATCAAAAGCCAATTCCGGTACGTTTACAACATTATGCCAGGCAACTTGATTTAGGTTTTTAATCATTAATTCCGCATCTTCATACCGAATTAAGGCAAAATAACTCACGGATAAATAACGCACGCCGTATTGTTCTGGTGCTTCCCTCGGATCTCGTCCCGGATCGCCAAAGGTATAAAGTTGCTCTCGATATAG
>JBJOGT010000342.1:0-3246 GCA_046048115.1 Cyanobacteriota bacterium
TGGATTGTGGGCAGTGTTTCGCCCTTAATGACGGTCATTTCTCCGGTGGCGATCGTCATGTCTTTAACCATTTCCGGGGGCATTGGCCTATTTTTCGGTGTGTTCCCTGCCCGCCGTGCCGCCAAACTTGATCCCATCGTGGCCCTACGGAATGCTTAGGTAGGGTTAATGATCAAATAGCAAAATTTCCCCATTCGGGCCAAATCCCTTAAAATTTCTTAATGAAGTTCGCCCGCAAAATGACTGGAGGATACGTTCGGTGACCATTACCTTTGTCAAGGAACAGAAAGACGTTGTGGTTGCCCAGGGTGCAAACCTGCGGCAGAAAGCGCTTGAAAATGGCATTGACCTTTATACGTTTAAAGGCAAGCTGATGAATTGTGGCGGTTATGGTCAGTGTGGAACCTGTTTGGTGGAAATCACCGCTGGGATGGAGAATTTATCCCCCAAAACCCCGTTTGAAGAGAAAGTATTACGGAAAAAACCCGAAAATTATCGTTTGGCCTGTCAAACCATGGTCAATGGGCCAGTCAGTGTTACCACTAAGCCCAAAGCCTAGAAAGGTCAGATCTAATCCCCGTTGGAGCGGTTGTTTGATGTTGCGTACGATGGGTAACATCAATTTTCGATTTGCGTTAATTCTCTTGTGTTGGTTGCCATGACCCCCTCTGCTCCCTATCAATCGGTTTTACTCAGAATCCTCCATGGGGCGATCGCCGTTTTGACGATTTTAGCCCTGGGAACAGGGTTTTGGGTTTACAACACCTACGATAAGCGTTGGGGCAGTTTGCCCTTACCGAACTTGGCGGATATCCAGGGCATCCATGGCACTATTGCCCTTACCCTGTTTTTACTCTTTCCCTTATTTGCCTTTTATAGCTTCCACCTCGGCGATCGCCGTTTAATGCAAGATTCCTCCTGGGGAGATTTACCCAAACTAGATCAGCCCAAAGGTTGGATTGCCCTGCACCGTTTAGCCAATACTTGTATGTTGTTGGCCCTAACCCTAGCGGTGCTGTCGGGGCGGCTGATGAAGGAAGAATGGTTACCCCAAGGAGAATTAACCCATTTAGCGTACTATGCCCATCTCCTTGGTTGGCTCGTGGCGATCGCCGCCCTGGGGGGACATCTGTTACTCGGCGCTAAAGTGGGAGGTGTGCCCTTATTGCTTTCCATGGTGCAGTGGGGGACACGGGATCAGGACACGCCCCAAATTTGGTTAAACGCCATCAAACTGAGTCAGTCAACGGCATTAAGAATTATCGAAGCAGTGGTTTTTGGGGGGATTATCCTCGCATTGGTGTTGCCCGCCTTTAGCCTTTGAATTACCATTGCTTTTCCAGTAACAAAGCCCGGGGCGCAAACCCTAATTTTTCGTACAGGGCGATCGCCCCTTGGTTATGGGTAAACACCTGCAACCCTAAGCGTTTATCCCCCCGTTGTTCTCCCCACTGTTGGGCCTGGTTGAGTAACGCGGTGGCAATGCCCCGGCGACGGTGGTCGGGGTCAACATACAACATAAAAATATGACCATAGCGTTCCCCACTCACTTGATCAATGGCATTCCCCAACCATAGTCCGGCGATCGGTTTTGGTAATTCGGGGCTATCAGTATCGGGACTAACCCACCACAACGGCGATCGCCAGGAAAAGTAGTTATCAACCGTTTGGTTAAGGTGGGAAAAATGAACGTATTCGGGGAATAATGACTGATAGGTCAGCTCAAGAAACTCCAGCAATAAAGCTCTGTCCCTGGTGTTACCTTTATATAAACTGTACCCCGTCAGACTAAAAGATAATGGCGTTTTCATGAATTTTAATTATTTTTACTCCTACTGTCTGTTCGCTCATTTTGGACATGGCTTAGAAGGATTAACAGTAGAATAAGAGCGATGGCTATCACCAAAACATAGAGCGTAAAAATTACCCCAAGCCTCGCCTCCCCCAATTTGCTTTATAAAAGTCAAAATTGCCCCCATGGAAAACGGGAATAAACCTAGTGATCCCCTCGAATTTCCCTAGCGATCGGCCAAAATTGGGCCTTGTCTAACCGCAATTTTAATAAAGTTTAAAGCTTCTTTGGGTCTGAAACTCTCTATGATGGGGAGTCGTATCAACATAAATGATTGATACCACCTTTTTTCCCATTCTTTGAGTAAGTTATGAAAAAAAGCATATCTCGATGGCTATCTTTAGGTCTGATGTTGTGTTTGTTGTGGTTTGGTGGAACCGCATGTACTCCCCAACCCCCTTCTCCCTTTGAACAAGCCCAACAAGAAAGTACCGAACGCGGGGCAAAGGCCGTTGTTAAAGAGTCCACCAAGGGCGGAGAATTTAATGCCTTTTTTCCTAAACCATCTGGGGATTATGAGCGGATTTTTGCCCAGGAAAAACAAGGGTTTGCTGAAATTAAACTTAAACAAAACGGTCAGGATTTGGCGGTGATGTCGATTTCCGATGTCCGTAACAATCCCACTGCGGCGGATAAGTTTAAAGAGAGTTCTAACGACATAGCAGGTTTTCCCATGGTTCAACAGGGATCCACCGGTACAGCGCTTTTGGTTGGCGATCGCTATCAAGTGAAAGTTTTATCACGATCGCCGGCATTTACGGCAGCGGATCGGGAGACTTGGTTGAGTAAATTTGACTTGAAAGGATTGGCCGCCCTAGGGGCAAAAAGCTAAATAGTTGGCATGGGTATGAGGGTTCCGCAAGTAAATTCCACGTTTTTTAGGAGTGTATGGTTATGAGTCAGTCAATTTATGAATTAGTCGATAATCTGCCCAAGGGCGGTTTAACCGTCATGTTATTAAATTCCCTCAATTTTGCCATTCCAGGGCAGTGGGATAATCTTGTTGGTTTTGAAAATACTATTAAAAAAGTAACTGGAGAGACTGACCCCGCTCTGATCCAACAAATTGGCGATCGGGCGGTGTGGTTATTTAACGACAAATCCCAAGGCTATCAAAATGCCCTTTGGCTCTATCAGACCGTGGATTCAACGGATAAGGCCTTGGGGGCTGCGGCCCTAGCCAATAAGGTTGGAGAAAATATTAATTTCCTCGGCTTTCTCAACAAAATTACCCCTAATCCCAACAAAGCCCAGGCGATCGATTTATCCATTAAGTTAGTGGCAGAATTAATCGCATTTTGCCAAATTAACGGTATTCCTGGTGATAGTATTGGTGATTTTGTTGCGTCCTTAGGGGACTACAGCGGCGAGTCTTTAACCCGCATGGCCGCCCT
>JBJOGT010000343.1:0-7036 GCA_046048115.1 Cyanobacteriota bacterium
TCAGCTTTTTTCAGCAAGCCCTATCTAGACGTTTGAAACAATGACTGTTTTGACGCAAATTTTCCCGGAATCAAAGTTTTAAGCCAAGGGAATCCGGGTTCGTTGCTAAGCTTAATAATTAATTTTCTTTGTCTCTAGCGCTGCCATGAATCCTCTGTCTTCTGCCGTTGATTTTGCCCTAGTTGAGTTAATTCAGTCCCAAGCCCCCCATCTCCACCATTCGTTAACGGAAACAGCCGCTAGTCAGTGGTTTAGGTCAATTTGTGAGGGGTTAATCCAGCAGCAGGTTTCATCAGTTCTTTGGACAACATTTTCCCCGGAGTCTTTTCTTTATCCACCGATCGCCGCTTATGCTGAGGTGGGTTTATTGCGACAGATTTATTGGTGTCAACCCGAAGGGGGAGGGGTGAATCGGACAGCCATGAATGGGGAGCAAGGGGGAATCATTAAACCACTTTTGCTGGCCATTCCATCTCGGTTGTCAGGGGATTTTTTCATTTTCTTAAGCTCGGAGATTAGCCTCCTCTGGTTAGTGGAAAAATCGGCCACACCGGGGATGGTTAAGGTAATTCAAAGTTTTTGTCCAACGGCGATCGCCGCATTTTTAGCCGGGATTAAACAAACCGTGGCCATTACCGACGACCTTCCCCCCACATTTTTTCAACCGGAACAGTTACCGGGCAGCGCCAATTTAACCTTAGTCAATCAACTTACCCAAGGAATGCCTCCTCCGGCCGCCGCAATGCCCCCCGCGACCCAAACGCCCTCCCCGGCGTCCCAATCCCCCAGCTTTTTTCTTAATGCAATCCGTGAGTTAGGCATTCCCTTAACCCATATGAAAACTGGGTTGCGTCTGCTGGAATCCCTACAACATAAACGGGAACAACGGCAACGTTACCTAGATTTATTAAAACAGGAATGCGATCGCCAAAATTCATTGCTAACGGGCTTACAGGAATTGCTCCAAATTGACCAAACATCCCTAGATAGCCAAAGCCAGGACTCAGTCCGCATCGAAGACTGTGTTCCCGGTGTGGTCAGTACCTATCAGCCCCTTGCCAAGGAAAAAGGCATTGCCCTGGGTTACACCATTCCTGGGGATTATCCGGCGATCGCCTGCTCTGCGGCGGATTTACGCACGATTTTGCAACATCTCCTCCATAACAGCCTGAAATTCACCCCCCAAGGGGGGAAAGTTCATGTCAAAGCCCACCGTCAGGAACATAGCGTTGAGTTGGTGGTGAGTGATAGCGGCTGCGGCATTGAAATGCCCGACATTCCCCATTTGTTTGACTGTTTTTACCGGGGACGCAACGCACTGATGGACGATCAGGGGGCCGGTTTAGGGCTAACCATTGTTCAACGCTTGGTCAAACGGCGGGGGGGCACAATTCGGGTGAATAGCCATCCCGGTCGCGGTAGTTATTTTTATGTGAATGTCCCCATTAAAGTGGCCCATTCCTAATCAATGACTAACCCCTGAAAATTACTGTTTCACTTTCTGTTCTATGGCATTATCCCAACCCTGGCTCCGCTCCCGTCGTCCCTGGCTGATTGCTGGGGCGATCGTCATCGTACTTGCGATTGGCGGGTTCACTTTGGCCCCCTTGCCTCAGTCCCCACACCTCCAAGGATCAACCTATGGGCGATCGCCGGGGGACTACGGAGCTTGGTGGGCTTGGATGGCCCAGCGGCATACCCCCGTCCAACGTTGGCAAAAACCCACCGATCAATTAAACCGTCTTACGGAACCCGCCACCCTGTTGCGGATTGATCCCCAAGCCATTGTTACAGGATCTCCCCAAAACAGTAGGGGAAACCTTAGCCCCCAAGATTATCAATGGGTCTCCCAGGGAAATCGCATCGTTTACCTCGGTCGCTGGACAAGTTTATCCGCTGCTCCATTTGACCAAACCGTAGAAAGTGAGTTTGGCCCGGTCACAATCCAAGGGCGAAGACGGGCAACACCGATGCAAACCCCTCTGCTTGCCGATGATTACGGAACCATCATCTGGCGGAAAGTTCAAGGTAGCGGGGAGATTATTTGGGTCATCCCGCCCTTTCTCGCTGCCAATGCTTTTCAAGATCAAACCGCTAATTTTCAACTTCTACAAGCCTTAATGGCCCCCGATCGCCATCAGCTTTGGGTTGATGAATATTTACACGGCTACAAAGATAGTGAAACCCTCGCAGCGGAACGGGTCGGAACAGTTTGGCGTTACCTCCAGCAAACCCCCTTGTTTCCCCTACTGGTGCAACTCCTATTGCTCGGTGGACTGGTGATTGCCTGGGGGAATTACCGCTTTGGCCGTCCCCAGATCCCCTTTTCTTCCCCCCAAAACAGTCAACAAACCTATGCCTACGCCCTGGCCCAGGTCTTAGAAAAAGGCGATCGCCCTGAATTTGTTGTGCAACAACTGTTACAGTCAGAAGCCCCCCACCGTAGTCGAAATTCATCGTTAGTGACTCTCCCCCCCCCTCGGAACGAACGTGAGTTACAAATATGGTTAAAACAGTGGCGCCAATCATCCTCCCCCACTGCCCCAGGGAGCCAAAAGAACGATGGCAAAACCAGAGCCTCCTGAGGTCATCCCAAAAACCGAACAACAAGGTTTCGGTGTAATCTGTAAAGTAATATCAAGCTTAAATAATTTTTTGGAGAAACGTTGTGATTGAACCCCTGTTACTCGGCATCGTCCTAGGACTCATTCCCATTACCCTATCAGGCTTATTTGTTGCAGCCTATCTTCAATACAAACGTGGCAACCAGTTTAATCTCGATTAGCTATACTAACTAAACCGTTGCGTTGAAGGGGATAGCCCTCAAGTCTGTCCCCATCCCTTCACCCCTAATAACCCACTCAAGGTCCCATGTCTGCTGATTTACTGCTCAAGTTAATTACGATTCCTGCAATGCTATATTTCGTTAATTTTGTAACTGGGGCAAAAACTGACCAATCCCTGAGTAAGTTGGCGGTCTCCGTCCAGTATGAAGCGCTGCGGGATGTTGCGGGAACCACCTATGAGGAATCTTTTTACAGTCCCGAACGAAGCGAAGAGGGCCTAGAATCTGACGCCAATAACGAATCCGGTTACGCGACCCGCGTTAGTTATTTTGATTATGTTGATGGTGTGGATTTGGCCAAAGAGCAACTCATTGCGAGATTGAGCGAAGGCAATAACAATGCCCTTTCTATCCTAGATACAAGTTTCACGGAGGGGATTGATGGTTATATTGATGTGCTCGTTGCCGACGGGATGTTAATCGAAGAAGATGGCAGTTTCTTTGAAAATGCTCTCTGGGGAGAAACTGGTGTCAGTGCCGAGAATTTTTCAGGTTTATCGGGTTTTGATGTAGCGGGGGGTATGGATACGGGCTCTGCTGCCTGTAAGCCCTATGCAGAAATTCAAAAAATTCAGTCTCGATTAAAAGCGGAAGATTCTACCTTATCCCAGTTAGATTCCATGGATAAGGGCAGCAAGATCAGTAAAAGGTTGGTTGATCCCGACAATGTCAATCCCATGTCCCCATCCCCCCAGTCCCAGTCCCCTGAACTAGACATGGCAGACTTGGTGAATATCGTTACCACCGCCCAACAATCCCCCGACGTCGCAACGGCGATCGCCAAAACCGAGGCATTAGATGACTGTTTCATTGCCCAAGCAAAAACCGTCTTTAATTCAGAACAAACGGCCATTATACCGATTAAACAAATGCCAAATTTGGCATACTATGATTATTTTTATTCAACCCCTAACAATAAGGTCAATATTGAAGACGGTTCCGCAAGCTTTTTCTTGTTTCGCAAATCTGAATCTTCTCCAGAAGACATTGAAAGAAGAAGACAAATATATCAAACCGCAAGGCAACAGGTTTCTAAGTGGAATGCGTTTTAATCTGGATCGGGTAAGGTCGCAGGGATTAATCGTTTAATTGTTATGTTTTTAATATGCGCTTTTATAACTTTTATAAAATGTGTTGCTTGAAATGTTAAGCCCTATTGTTAAAAAATTCTTGATTTATCCTTTGACCCTGATAACCCTAGGGATGGGGCAAATTGCCTTAAATGCTTCAATCTCCTCCGCCCAAACTAAAATTACGTTTGAAACCTATCAAAAACAGTGTTTAGATAAGATTAAAAATTCTGGTATTCAAGGAAAACTAGCCCAGGATATTTGCAATTGTACGATCGCCACGTTTAAAAAGCGTTATAGTCTAGAGGAATTCAACCAAGTGGTGCAGAAGTCAAAAACAGATAAAGCCGTCGCCAAGCAGTTGGCAGAAGTTGGGGAAGAGTGTTTTGAGAAATATCTTTATGAATGACTAATTTTTTTTACTGAATTTTATTGCCACTGAAAAATTTTGAATCATTAATCATTAATCGCCGTCGGCATTAAGGGCAAGATCACCTCAAAGCAACTGCCTTGGCCAAGGTTAGAGGTTAGTCGAATATCGCCACCATGGAGCTGGGCTAACTTGCGGGATAACGCTAAACCCAACCCTGTTCCTTTTTGCTGACGATTAATTACATTACTAATTTGTTTAAAAGGCAGAAAAAGCTGTTTTTGGTCATCCGTCTTAATTCCAATTCCTGTATCAATGACAGCAAAAATAAGGCAGTCTTCTTGACGATCAACCTTGAGGGTTACCCCTCCCTGTTCAGTAAACTTAATTGCATTGGACAATAAATTCAGTAATATTTGTTTCCAACGTCGTTGATCGAGGCGACACAAATCTACTCCAGCACCTATTTCTAAGGTTAAGGCTAAGCCCCGATCCTTGGCCTTGGGTTGGACAATGGAAATCACCGCTAGACACAGATCTTCCACCGCCACTAATTCCCAGAATAATTCCTCACAATTAGCATTAATTTTTGACAAGTCTAGGAAATCGTTGACTAGGGACAAAAGATGTTCAGCGGAGTTTAAGATGCCTTGAACATATTGGTGTTGTTTGGGGTTAAGTTCACCATACAATTCATCCCGTAACATTTTGGAAAATCCTAAAATCCCTGTTAATGGCGTCCGAAATTCGTGGTGGATATGGCTTAAATTCAAGGACTGATCCTGTAATTCCTTGTCCATTGATAAAGGTTCCTGAAACCATTGCTTTTGCCAATAATAATGACACCCATAATGCTGAATAATTGCTTGGAAAACAGGGGACTGAAACTGCTGCAAAAATCCAGGGGTCGATTGAAGAAAAATTCCCCCAATGTAAAGATCTCGATAACAAGCCCCTAAAAAAATTTGGTCGTATTGAGTGTCCTTAGAATGGCTTTCTGGATTATACTCACACCAGTCCGAACGGCGATCGGCTAAGAGAAATTTACCTTGTTGTAGATAAAGGCGATGGGTTTGGATAAAAGCTTGACTGGCTGGCAAAAAACGAGATTGACGGTTTTTCGAACTATTTATTTTTGGTATAAAAACACTATTAGCTGTGTCAATTAGCCAATACTCAATGCTGACAGCGGGGATGAGGCTGAGAATTAAATTTGAGGTTGCTTGCAAAAACTCCTTATCCGCCCTTTCTTGAATTGGGGAAAGCTGGGGGGGAAAGCTCATGGCCACAGGAGAAGCGTTATCAAAGGGCAAAGAGAGACAAAGATGACGTTAGCCATTAATCAATTAGACAATTTTTTCTGAGTTATTAACGATGATTTGATCAATCCAGTTCCCTTCGGCAAAAATAGATAGTACTAATCATTGAATTTTTAACCCAGGTCATAATAACAAATTCCTTGCTTTTTATCGGTTAACAGCTTGACATATTGCAAATATAGTTCTTCCCCCGGAATGGCTTCGGAAAAGTCAGGAGGGTGTTTGTATTGACGACCGGGATATTCTTGGGAAATGGCAATAATATTTTGGTAATAAATTTTCCATTTCCGCAACACCCTAACCAGTTCTTCAAACTTTAATGCCGTGATTTCATACTGATGGGTCAGGGCAATAAACTGCAGCATAATAGCAAAGGAACGGGGATTGATTTTGGGGGCAGGGACTTGAATAATTTTACTGAGTTTCTCAAACAGATTGTAGTTGTCCGATGCCAACATGGTTAAGCGATTGATGTCGTAGACATGCTTAACTTCGATGCGCCGAATCATATCGGAAATGCTCGATAGGATTGAATAGTCAGATAATTGGAAGGCGCGAAAACGATTGAGTAGTTGCAACCCTAGGGGATTATCGGATATTTGCTTAAGGTTATTAACATAGTTTGTTAAGGCTTCTTGTCCTTCTTCCGTTTTCGTTTGGGCGATCGCCTCCTTGGCCTCTGTTTCTAACTGTTGACGAAAGACAGCGGGATTTTCACCTTTTTTAAGTAGGACAGCCACCTTTTCATAGAATTCCTGTTGCTTGAAACCCCGATATCGTAATTCTGTTTGGTCAATATAAATCAGTAAATCCTTAGCATTGATGGCTAGTTGGAGATAGCGGGTACTTTTATTTAATCCAGCATACTCCCCCAACTCCTTAGCGAGCATATACTTGATTTTGATATAGGAAACAAACTCATCGGTCAGGAATTGTTTGCTATTAATCGCCTCAGCAGTTTTGGCAAAAACTAACATATCCGTTAGCTGCCTATGCCGATCCAGTAGGACAGCCTCGGGAATCTCTTCTTTACCACCGGTCTGAATCAGTTCTTCGATCAAGCCGCCTTTGCCTAATACAGAGCGATTCCACCAAGGGGTTTCCGAGCTAGAGGATGGTTCTTGGCCAGGATTCGTTGCTTCGTTCGGGTTTACCATGGGCGAGGTTCCTGAAAGTCACAGAAGAAAGGGGTTACTGGGGCACTTCTTGGGGAAGCACAATCTTGCCGTGATCACCATTATGGTACTTATTTGCGATCAGACACAGATAGGTTAACCGGGGTCAACATTTTTTCCAGTCTAAACTACCTGAACCGTCTAGGGAATGGATTATCTTTCTGGGGTGAGAATTGACTCGCTAACCCACGGATACTGCTATTTTCAGGGTTAATCCGTTTGTCTAATGATCTAGTTTAATCAATAAAATATGGGAG
>JBJOGT010000344.1:0-4125 GCA_046048115.1 Cyanobacteriota bacterium
CTTCAATCCGGCGATCTCGCAGAGATCCGCTAGGCGGTGCGCTAGCATCCGAGGCATCTATGGTGTTAATTTGAGTAGGATTAGCCTCAACCTGTTCAATGGAAATTAATTGATCAACCCAGGTGCCTCGATTTCGCCAAGATGTCCCTTCCTTAATCACTTGATTAGTAGCAGTTAAGGTGACTTTAACATTTAGATCCCGATAGATAACTTGATCAAATCCGCCTTTGCCGTCAAAAGTTTCGCTGAGATAGGCGCCAGAAAAAAGATCATCAGTTGCGGGAATTGCTGAAATTATCCGACGAACGATTCCATCCTGTTTGTTGATGACATAAATCTCCCCGGTTTCATCAGTGCCAAAACGGAGATCGCTCCGGGGTTTGCCAAGGATATTTAAAAAACTGGTTTGTTCCCCTTGGTTGAAAATTTGGAGTTCCGCTAAGGCTGCCTGTTGACCATTAATTAAATTATCAATATTAACGGTAAAGAAACGGCCATCGGTGGCAAAATCAGCAAAAATATATTGTCCATTTAATTCAGGAATTGCCAAACCTCGATAAACAAATCCTCCGGCGATCGCCACATTTCCTGAAACATCATGATCATATTGGGCAACAGGATAGGCGTAATTATTGATTGCATCATCTGCGGGCAAGGGAAATAATTGAAACTCGTTATTTTCATCAATCAAAAAAGTTCCTTCTCGATTTCCCCAGCCATAATTTGCCCCTTTAATCCCCAAATTGACTTCTTCAATAAATGCTTGACCAATATCAACAATTAATAATTTTCCCTCCCCGCCAGTATCCCAACTAAAGCGATGGGGATTCCGCAAACCATAGGCCCAAATTTCCCCCAATGTATTCGGGTCGTTGTCATCCACAAAGGGGTTATCAATGGGAATGCCATACTGACCATTGGCACTGTTGTTACCGTTGGGATCAATGCGTAAAATTTTCCCCAAAGGAACGCTTAAATCCTGACCGTTATCTAACGGGTCGGTGTTGCTAACAGGAAAGCCATCACTGCCCCCATCCGCCGCTCCAATATACAGCAATCCATAGTCCGCTGAGCCAGGTAACGCATTGGGATTAAAGGCAATTTCCCCTAGATTGTGATCGGCGTAGGGCTGTTCAATACGGAGAATTTCCCGGCGGGTTCCGCTAAAGCTGTTAGCAGAGGGATCTTGTGTCACCCATTGGGTTAAAACATCATGATGTGACGAGGAAATAATATTACCTAGGCGATTAATAATCGGTTTAGTAACAGCGAAATCAGGTATTTTGTCACCTTTCACTTCAGAATGAATTGTGTAAAAAACACCGTTATTTTTAAAGTCAGGATCAAAGACAAAGGAAATAAAGCCCTGTTGTCCACCGACAGCTAAAAAATCAGGGCCAACCAGGGATCTTAAGTCAAAAAACTCACTAACATTGCCGCCATCAATGACATACAATTTACCCCCCATATCATTGACAAATAATCGACCACTGCCATCTTTGGGTGATTGAATAAAATTAAGACGCGGGACTTGATTATTGTTCGTGTCACTCCTTGGAATTTGGGCGATCGCCTCAAAACTAATCCCTAGGGAAGATTGGGGTATTGTCTCAGGAATGGGGTTAGCGGTAATACGAGACATAATCAATTTTTATCTTGATCAATCCACTTAGTTAATGTCGGCACAACCTCGGCGATCGCCAGATTAGAGACTTCTTTGGTGGCGCGTTTCACCACTTCTAACTGGCCCTGTTTGAGGGATTTGCCGGTCACCACACGGTAAGGAATACCAATTAATTCGGAATCTTTGAATTTGACCCCGGCTCGTTCATTGCGGTCATCTAACAACACATCAATTCCCGCTGTTTGCAAATCAGCATAAAGCTGTTCGGCGACTTTAACCTGTTCTGCGTCCCCCACATTGGGAATGACAATCACCACTTCATAGGGGGCGATCGCCGTGGGCCAAATAATGCCGTCTTTGTCATAGCCTTGTTCAACGGCGGCCTGGGCTAAACGGGAAACCCCAATGCCATAACAGCCCATTACCAAGGGGTTTTCTTCTCCCTGTTCATTGGTGAAAGTTGCCCCCATGGCTTGGGAATATTTGGTGCCGAGTTGGAAAATGTGCCCCACTTCAATGCCCCGTGCGGTTTGTAAGGTTTGACTGGGATCATGGACGGCGCGATCGCCGACTTGGGATTCGCGAATATCAACAACATACTTAGGCAAGGGAATATTTTGCTGCCAATTTGCCCCAATAACGTGGGTATTGACGTCATTGGCGCCAGTGACAAAGTTTTTCAAATCCGTAGCAGTTTGATCAACTAGGCGCAGAAATTGGGGGGCTAAATCTTTGTTTTTAATTAATAGCTGATCATCTAGATCTGGGCCTAAATAACCTAACGGTAAAGGACTAACGGTTAATTTACTTAGGACGTCAGCTTCAGGTACGGTTAAGGCGAGTAACGTAGTCGCCCCATAACTTACCGCTAATTTCGTCAATTCATTGGTTAATTTAACGCCATTAACCTGTTGATCGCCGCGAATACTCACCAGAATCAAAACTTGTTTGCCATTGTCAAACGTCGCCAAATATAAAATGTTTTTAACAATGCAGGTGGGAGAACAATCTAAAAATTCCGCCAAACTTTCGATGGTGTTGCAGTTAGGGGTTGCTTTTTTCTCAAAGGTGGCAAAGGGAGACGCCACAGCATCGGCAGGTAAAGAAATGGCCTTTTCAATATTGGCCGCGTATTTGCCATCTTCGGTGTATAAAACCGCATCTTCCCCCGCATCAGCCAAGACCATAAATTCCTGGGAACCAGCGCCACCGATCGCCCCGGAATCCGCATCCACCGCCCGGAAGGCCAGTCCACAGCGTTGCAAGATGGCACGATAGGCCTGATCCATGGCCTGATAGGTTTCCTTTAAACTGGCTTCATCGGCATGGAAGGAATAGGCATCCTTCATAATGAATTCCCGACCCCGCATCAAGCCAAACCGGGGGCGAATTTCATCCCGAAACTTGGTTTGCATTTGGTATAAATTGACGGGCAATTGTCGATAGGAACGGATCATATCCTTGGCGATCGCCGTAATCACTTCCTCATGGGTGGGGCCAAGGCCCAATTCCCGCTCCAGGCGATCGGTGAGGGCAAACATAATTCCCTCCGCTTTGGTGTAGGTATCCCACCGCCCCGACGTTTTCCACAACTCCGAGGGTTGCAACTGGGGTAACAAACATTCCTGGGCCCCGGTGCGATTCATTTCCTCGCGCACAATCTGGCCAACCTTTTGCAACACCCGCCACATCAACGGCAAATAGGCATATAAACCACTCCCAATCCGACGAATATAACCCGCCCGCAATAACAATTTATGGCTAGGAATTTCTGCATCCGCCGGGTCATCCCGCAGCGTGACAAAGAGCATCTGAGACAGTCGCATAGTCACCCAAATCAAAAATAGAATGCTACATTATCCCATAAACGCTGGAATTTACCTCTGGCCTCAGCATGATTCCGCTAAGATAATAGATCGCTATGCGCGTCAGCAAAGAACCCTCAAACATGGTTTATGCCTGTTTTAAAGACTGAATTAAAGTCTAGTTTCCCCTATTTTTAAAACTCTTTTTGTCCTCTCAACACAAACTCTTATGAATCTTGCTGGTCGAAAGCCGCCTCTCTCTGCCCATGCCTCTGTTCATGTCAATGTCATGGAAACGTTGGTGTATGAAGAAATTGACAAGCAACTGCGGTTTTATCCCAAAAATTTGAGAACCTATCTCAACCTGACCGAAGTGGCCACCTATGCCCTCAACCGTTTGCCTCCCCTCTATGCCTCTAGCCAAAAAGGAGTGGAAGAACAACGACGGGTGGCGGGACGTCAATACAAGGCTGAAATCACCTCAGCAGTCCGGCGGGCGATCGCCGCAGTGGAGCGAGATCCCCTCAGAAATTCCACCCCAATTGTGTCAGAAATGGAAGTGAAATATCGAGAAGCGGAAAATACCCTACAGGAAATTCAACAAATACTCCAGAGTTATCGACTCCTCGACTACACCAATCAGATCCTCACCTGGGAAAATTGCCCCCAATTATTGCGTAAGGCGTTAGCCAGACT
>JBJOGT010000345.1:0-4436 GCA_046048115.1 Cyanobacteriota bacterium
GGGTTACCCCCCATTTTTGCTTGGCGATTGGCCCAAGGATTAGAATTTGCCGAACGGGTTGATGATCCAAGCCACGTCTGTCAACGTTAGTCGTTATTGGTGGGTAAAAATAAAGGCTTTACAGCGAATTTAGAAGAAAACTAATGATTAATAGTTACTGGGCCATTTGTAGTGGCATTGAAGGCAATTTAGCAGCCTATGAAGCGGTGTTGGCCGATATTAAAAGCCAAGGTGATGCCATCACTGATCTGTATATTCTGGGGGATTTTTTGGGTTTACAGGGTAACAATCGGGGCATCATTGACCGTATTCAGTCTCCCAAAGTTGGTGAATTAACCCCGCAGATTTGTTTAGGGTGGTGGGAAGAACAATGTTTTAATTTGCATGGCTTGCGGGGTTCCCTAGATGCACCGGAATTGGTCGCTGAAGTGGGGACGGATGGGGCTAAATTACTCTGGGAAAGTATTGATTGGGAATTAGTGCAATGGTTGAGGACGCTGCATTTTGGGTTCCATGAGTTGGATTGTTTACTCATTCACGGTAGTACAATTAGCTATGCCGATGTGTTAACACCGGAAACTTCCCCCATTACCCTTTGCGATCGCCTAATTCGGGCCGATGCCAATAACCTCTTCTGTGGGCGATCGGGGTTAGCCTTTGAATGTTGGGTGGAGCCGACACAATTACAGTCCCAAATCATTACCCTGGATGGCCCCCAAACGCCCCAGGATCAGAAAAAATCCCCCCGGCGCATTGTGGGGGTAGGCAATGTGGGTCGGAAAGTAGGCCAGGCTGATTATGTTTTGTATAATCCAGCAGCAGATATGGTTACGTTCAAGACCGTCAACTACTAACAGGGTTGAAAAGTCAGCAAAATTGTCCAAGTTCCCAGCCCCGGTCGCGCAATTGTAAAGTATTCAAACAAAATTCACCTTTAGGGAAAAAGACTTCCTATAATGCCCTGAGATTTAAAATCCCTGACAAACTGCCCCGCCGTCGTTGAAATTCGGTACAAAAGGGCTAAACTGTCTTTTTTTGATAAAACTTGGAGAACGCTTTAAAAATGTCTATTTCACCTTTATTACTAGCCCAAACCGCCCCCGTGACTGCCAGTTGGAATTTATCCGTTGGTGTTATTATGTGCACCTGTAATCTGTTTGCCTTTGTAATTGGTTACTTTGCCATTCAAAACACCGGCAAGGGTAAAAACCTCTCCCTACCCCAACTGGCCTCGAAGAAAACCTTTGGCTTACCGGAATTGTTGGCAACAATGAGCTTTGGCCACATCCTGGGGGCTGGGATGATCCTGGGATTAGCCAGTGGCGGTATTTTGTAAAAAATAAGTAAAAACTTTCTTAGGACGGAACTAAGCTTTGCCTGGAGGGGTTACTTTCCCTCCGTCCTCAGAATGGCGATCGCCAATCCAGTCGAGTTACCACCAGTCTGGGCCAAAAAATCTAATCTGTTCCCTATGGGGAGAGTGGGAAATCAAACAGTAGAATAAAGACTAAACCTTTTTGATGTGAATGGTTGAATGTCCGTCATCACTCTGACCTTGTTACTGCCGGGGAAAGCAATTCCCGTCCAAAATTGGACATTTGAGTCCGATTCCATAATTCGTGTTGGTCGAGCCGCAGATAACGACGTTGTTCTTTATAGTGCGGTCGTATCACGTCATCATTTAGAACTCCGCCTCGGCGATCAAGGGTGGGAAGCAGTGAACATCGGCGCTAATGGGACTTATGTTGAAGGACAAGCCATTACCAGCATGCCCGTCGAGGATGGTTTGGTTGTGCGTCTTGCCAGTTCTGGTCCCAAAATTCAAATTCACCTCGAAAAAGAACTAAGCCCGGCCCAACGGCAATTGGCTAAACAGAGGATGGCCAAGGATCAGTCCATCGCCGAGGCAAGGGGGGAATGTCTCCCGAAACTGCCTGGGGATGATTCCCGGGAAACCATGGTCAACTGAGACCGGGGGCAGTTTGAGCGGTTGAATTCCATGCGTTAGGATCGGTAACAGATTTTTTGACCCGTTTGTCTTTCCTTTATTCCCCCTATGCCCCGGAAACCGCCGCCCCGCTACAGTCCGCCCCCCCGACCGAGTTATGACCGTGACTATGATGCTAGACCACCCCAAGGTGGTAATAAATTTAATCTAAATTACGGTACGATCGCCCTCTTGGGAGGAATTTTTGTCTTGGGCATTGGGGTGGGAATTGGTTTTAGTTCTACCGCCAGTTTTAGCCCTGAAAATGTGGCCTCGCGGGAAGTGATTGACCGCAGTGCCCCTAATGCAGAGGTTTGTGTGCAATTTGGTTCCAGTGCCATCGTGACGGATATGCGGGTCTTTGTGACCTTGAACCCCTTCAACGTATTTGTGACCCAACCTGTGATGCAGCCCGGTTGTGTATTGCGTCGTAATAACTGGAGCATTTTAGAGCGAGAAAATTTAGTGGATGCCCGTCAGGTCAATGATTGTAAAAATCGGATGAATACGTTTGGCTTTACGGGGCCGTTGGAAGGGAAGCCCCAAATCGACTGTATTTATCAAAATGAGGCCGCGGGAAATTTATTCACGAATCAACCCGGAGCGGTGGGGCCGAGACCTAGCACGGATAAGTTTTAAGTTTGTTCAGGGATATGAAGTTGGGTCAAGCTTAGGATATAGTGATTTTTACTCGTTTTTTGTCTGTTATTCTCCCCGACGATAACGGGAATTTACCCCATTGAGGGGTTTATTTCATTGTCAATTTGCTGGAGGATTAACATTGGTGATCACGACCTATGGTTTTGGCATTGAATAGCGAAGGACTTTATCGATATCTTTTGGGATGCCCCCTGTTCATTTTGGGGGAAATGTGGTGTTGATTAATCCCTATGACATTAAACACTATGAGCAAGATGTTAAGCATCTATCGAGTTATACCCAAACTTACGGTCTATTGATTGTTCTCAATCAAACGGATTTTACCATTGCTCAAATTGGGGAAAATGTTGAAGATCTCTTTAAAAAGTCGCCCCATTTTCTGTTTGCTAAACCCCTAACTGCCCTGTTGCCTCCAAAGACGGTTAAAAGCCTTGGCGATCGCCATCGTCAGGCATCGGGGGATTTTTACCATCGCTTTAAATTTCGCAAACGGATCGCCGGTAGGTTACTGTCATTCCACGGACTAATGCGTCGGTACCAAGATTATTTGGTGGTCGAGATTGAACCGGTACGGCAGTCGGGTGTGGCCACTTTCCCCCACTACCACGAACGATTAAAAACCTTTGTCAGTCAGATTCGACCGGAAACGACTTTCCACGGGACAGCGGCCTTGATTGCGGCGGAGGTTCAACGGGTAGTGGATTTTGATCGGGTATTAATCTATCAATTTACGGGGGGCGAGGGGGACATTGTCATTGCTGAAGCGCTGAAAAATCCGGATAATCCGGTGAGCTATAACGGTTTGCGATTTCCTGAGTTTGATATTCCTCCGGTGGCCCGTCGCACGTTTAGCGCCAATCGCCTGCGGATGATTGTGGATTTGGATGCGCCCCAGGCTCGTCTAATACCAGGGATTAATCCCCATACCAACGCTCCGTTTGACCCCATTGCCTCAATGCTGATGGGGGTGTCCCCTTGCCATACTGAGTACTATCACAATATGGGGGTAAAGGCGGCCCTGGCGATCGCCATCATAGATGAAGATCAGCTATGGGGCTTAATTGTGGGGCAACATGATACGGCTAAATACATTGAGCCTGATTTACGGAATTATTGCGACAACCTGGGGTATTTGATGTCCTTGGTTTTGCCCCGCAAACAACGTCAAGAAATTCAACGGTATCGGCAATATATGGCAACGACCCTGGCGAGTCTCCGGTCTAGCCTGCAAGGGATTGACACAGAATTGTTAAAACGTCCTTCTGTTCAAGCTCCTGGGGATTTCCCCATGACAAACTCCCAAACCGATCCCTTTGCCCTCGACCATCGCCCCGAAAGTTTGCTGCAAGAAATTCTCCGACGTTATGAGGATAAACTACTGGCAATTGTTCAAGGGATGGGGGTCGCACTATCGTTTGGCGAGGATTTAACCCTGATGGGACTAACCCCCAGTGATGCCCAGGTCAAGGATTTATTGCGGTGGTTACAGGGGTCTTCTGAGTATGGCCAACAGGATGTGTTTGCCATTAATTGTCTTAGTGCTGTCTATCCTCCGGCCCAAACCTTTACGGCGATCGCCAGCGGGGTTTTAGGGCTAGTGATCCGGTTACAAAACAGTGCCTATTACATTCTCTGGTTCCGCCCCGAAATTGCCCAAACGGTGAGTTGGGGAGGCGTCCCCGCCCTAACAACCCGCTTAGACGCAACGGGAACGCCCCGATTGTGCCCCCGTAAATCCTTTGAATTGTGGCAGGAAAATGTCCAGGGCAAAAGCTTAGCGTGGCATCCA
>JBJOGT010000346.1:0-2983 GCA_046048115.1 Cyanobacteriota bacterium
CCAACGCCTCAAAAACATTAAATTCCTCAATACCCCGGGCCGATCCCCGGATGGTTTCCCCGTCTTCTTCCAAACTGGCAATAAACACCGGCACACCGTAGCGTTCCACCAACCGCGAGGCGACAATACCAATTACCCCATGGTGCCAACCAGATTGCATCGGCGTTAACACCCAATCGTTACGCCAATCCAACGGGGTATCTTCCACCTGGGCGATCGCCGCCTCTTCAATCTCACGGCATAATTCTTGGCGTTGCTTGTTGGTTTGTTCGCAAATAACCGCTTGAGCCAAGGCCAGGGGCAGATCATCGGTGGTTAATAATTCAATTACCCCCTGGGGATCACCGATGCGACCCACCGCATTAATTCTGGGGCCGAGTTTAAAACCAATGTCATCGGGTTTGAGGGATTTTTGTTGATCGTCAATGCCTGCCACCTGCATCAACGCTTGAATGCCCGCTAATTGGGATAGGGGTAAGCGCTTTAAGCCCCGCCGCAACCACCGACGGTTGACCCCCACCAACGGCGCTAGGTCGGCGATCGTCCCCAGGGTAAATAATTCCAATAAGGGTTCGGTCAAGCCCGTAATTTTTTGACAGTGTTGGGCCGTGGTAATGGCCAGAACATAGGCCACCCCTACTCCCGCTAAACCCGCATAGGGTGAATCCGGGGCAATGAGCTTGGGATTCAAAATGGCATCGGCCGGGGGCAACATTTCCGGCAAATCATGGTGGTCGGTAATAATCACCGTGAGCCCCAATTCCTTAGCCAAGGCGATCGCCCCGTAGGCAGAAATCCCATTATCCACCGTCAAAATTAGCCCCACCCCTTCCTCGGCAAACTCCCGCACAATGCGTTCATTAATGCCGTAACCATCGGTCATGCGGCTGGGACTGGCATAGTCTACCCGGCCACCCAAATGGCGAATGGCCCGCAACAATAACGCCGTGCTGGTCATCCCATCGGCATCGTAATCCCCGCAAATGGCAATCTTGGTCTGGACGGCGATCGCCTGGGCCAGGATCGCCACACTTTTGGGCAGATCAGGAAACACAGTGAGGGGAGACGGCAGCGTTTGCTGCTCGGGGTGGCAAAAAACGTTTACTCTTTCCCCAGTGTCAATGCCCCGATTCCATAGCACTTGCTGTAACACTGGTAAAAGCCCTAGTTGCCCTGACAGATCCGTTCGGACCCCAACACCAGTTTCAGCCAGAAACCGCCACCGTTGACGGGGAAGACTAGGGCGAGCCAAGGATTGATCGGCTTGGTTGTTAAGCAATGGGAAAATTTAGTCAGTTAAGTTTTGGATAGAGTTAATCGCACCGAAGGGAATGCCCCCAAAGAGCGCCCCGATCGGACTAAATAAGGTGCGTAGGGTATCTGTGGTAGATGCTAACCCGTTGGTATTGACCAGGATAACGTCATTGTTTCGCAAGGTGGGATTCCGCTCTGAACTGATATTTAAGGCGAAATCGGGATCAATATTCATTTTGGTGACCGTGCCGTCGGGATTCATCCGAATTAAATTCACACTCGCCGTATCGGCCCGAATGGGGTCAAAAGATCCTGCTGCCAAAATAGCTTGATTCAGAGTCGAGTTGGGGGGTAATTGTTTGGGCCCAGCGCCCCGGACTTCCCCCACCACATTGACCGTAATCGTCCGGGGAGAAAAGTTCGCAGTGGCAACGGCTTCAAATTCTTCGGGGGATAATTTTTCTGCTTGGGGAACGGTGATTACGTCTCCATTTTTCAGAATGACATCTTTATCCAAATTCCCTTCATCCAACAATTCCCACAGATTGACCACAATGACTTCAAAATCCCCGTTGCGATTTTCCCGACGGACTTCCACATTACGAATATCCGCTTGAGATTTGATGCCCCCCGCTTCCTGAATGGCTTGGGTTAGGCGAATCGGTTGACTATCCGCCGCATTCAAACGATTGTTATTAGTGCTATTAGCTCCCCCTACCTCTGCCAGGTTTGTGGCGCGGGTTCCGGGGGAGAGTTTATAGGAACCAGGGCGGAAAATTTCCCCAATTACCGCAACGTTGATCTCCTGTTCAAAGCGAATGCCAAAATTCGCATCGGTTAACTGACGCACTTCATCGGGGTCAGTGGTGGCTTTACTGGGAATGATCACCACATCCCCATCCCGGAGAACAATATTTTGGCGACTATCGCCCCGCTGGAGTAATTCCCAGAGGTTGACTCGGAAGCTTTCTTCTAACTCTCCTGTTTGGCGACGAATTTGTACTTGGCTAATGTCGGCAACGGGGGTTAGACCGCCAGCACCTTGTATCACTTGGGTTAGGTTGGGGAACTTTTGACCATTTTCTATCGGTAGGGTATAAGCTCCAGGGGAATTAACCTCACCGGACAGGGTGATATTAAGGGGGCGAGCTGCGGTCAAAATAACGGTAATGGTGGGGCGTTTAATATATTTTGAGTATTTATCGATTAATAATGCATTGACTTGGGGAATGGTTTTACCGTTGACGTTGAGGGTGCCAATGAGGGGAAATCCCACCGTGCCATCGACTAATACTTGGTATTCCCCGGTTAATCCTTCAATTTGTAGGGCATCCATCCTGAGGCGATCGCCAGGGCCGAGGGTATATTCGGTATCGGTAGGAAGAATGGCAGCGGGGCGGGGGGGGATTAACGCCGTGGGACTGGAAGGATTGGTTTGGGCTAAAACGGTGAGGGGAAAAATGCCCAGATAACTGAGGGTAAGGCCCAGGGTCGCACTGGTGAGACGCAACGGCAGGTTTTTGGGGGAGATAATGGGGCTAAAATTCAACATAATATCTAGGCAGATGCAAATTTCGATATAAGGGGAAACAATAGAGTGTTGGGGCAAACCGTAATTAGATCACCATTGAAGTAATGAACTTAAGCAGGACTGACCCAAGACATTGGCACATTATACGCAAGTCTCGGATATTATAAATGTCCCTCGGTTTTTCTCCCGTTCCCCTAG
>JBJOGT010000347.1:0-3028 GCA_046048115.1 Cyanobacteriota bacterium
TTGCTGCAATTGGTGCTTACCCCCGGCGATCCCTTTATGAAAGAAAACAATGAGGCGATCGCCTATAGGGTCTTAAAACAGGTTAAAACCCTCTTTCCCTCGGCGGCAGATTTAAATATGACCTGGTATAGCGTGGTCAAATTAGCCCAATCCCTGTATCGGGAGTCCCCCGGCATGGATCTATTCCGCCCCAGCCAAGAAACCCCCATCGCTAACTTTTTCCTCGCCGGGAGCTACACCCAACAGGATTACATCGATAGCATGGAGGGGGCAACCCTTTCCGGTCGGCAAGCGGCGAAGGCAATCCTGGCCAAACGCACCGTTAAGTCTTATTCAATGGCCTCCTAACCATCAAACTAAAACCCTACTGGGGAAAGGCGATCGCCATCCTTTTACGGAAACCTACAACCGACGCCAACGCCGACCATCTTTATTGATCAACCATTCCGCCTCCGCTGGTTCCCAAGTTCCCGCCTCATACTGGGGAACCGACAATGGATCGGCCGGGGCATCCCACGCTGACAAAACCGGCGTCACCACCCGCCAAGCCTCCTCCACTTCATCAGCCCGGGTAAACAGGGTTTGATCCCCCAACATGCAGTCCAAGAGCAAACGATGGTAGGCATCCGCTGTGGCAACCCCAAAGGAAGACCCATAACTAAAGTCCATATCTACCGTGCGCGTCCGTAGCTCAGACCCCGGCATTTTGGCTTCAAACCGGAGAGAAATGCCCTCATTGGGTTGGATGCGTAAACTCAACACGTTAGGGTTTGCTTGGTGGGCAACGGACTGAAAGATCAACAGCGGTACTTCCCGGAATTGAATGGCGATCTCACTCACCTTTTTGGGCATCCGTTTCCCCGTACGGAGATAAAACGGTACCCCTTGCCAGCGCCAATTATCCACCATCAGTTTTAGGGCGGCAAACGTCGGAGTGGTGGAATTGGGGTTGACTCCTGGTTCTTCTCGATAACCAGGCACCGGTTTGCCCGCCATCCAACCCGCTTTATATTGTCCCCGAATCCCGGCATTTTCCAGGTTATTAATATCCGCCAACCGCGTGGCTTGCAGCACTTTCACTTTTTCGTTACGAATGCTATCGGCATCAATGGCATTGGGGGGATCCATCGCGGTCAAACAAAACAATTGCAACAGATGGTTCTGCACCATATCCCGCAGCGCCCCCGCCGACTCGTAGTAACCAGCCCGTTCCTCTACCCCCACGGTTTCCGCCACCGTAATTTGCACATGATCCACAAATTGGCGATTCCAGAGGGGTTCAAAAATGGCATTGGCAAAGCGAAATACCATTAAATTTTGAACCGTTTCTTTTCCTAAATAGTGATCAATCCTGTAAACTTGATTTTCCTTACAAACACTCTGGACAACGCGATTCAGGATCTGGGCCGAGCTGAGATCCTTGCCAAAAGGCTTTTCAATGACAATACGGGTCTTGCTGGCATCACTCAACATTCCCGCCGCCCCCAATTGTTTAATACCAGGGGGAAAAAATTGGGGAGAAACCGCTAGGTAAAAAACACGATTACCCCGGGTACGGCGTTTTTCGTCTAATTCCGCTAAAAAGTTCTTAAGTTTTAGGTAACTTTCGGGATCGTCCATGTTGCCGGAGCAATAAAATAGGCCCTGGGAAAACTCATGCCAGAGATCTTCACTGCCAATGCCATTGGAAAATTCTTCAATGCCCTTACGCATTTGTTCCCGGAAATAGTCATGGCTCCAGTCCCGTCTGGCAAACCCCACAATGGTCAATTCCGGGGGCAGCCGACGTTCCCGTTTCATCTGATAGATGGCAGGGACTAACTTTCGCTGGGTGAGATCCCCTGATGCGCCAAAAATAGTCAAGATGAGGGGATCGGGGGTGCGGGCTTGCCGTAGTCCAGTGCGGAAGGGGTTTTCGAGTAGCGTTACCATTGTGCGTGCTCTTGTTATGTGGCCACTTATGCTTAAAAATAGCTCACAATTCTTGGAATGTTTAACTTAGTCCTATTATTTATGTTGAAATTTGGTAAATATTTGTTGACCTGTTGCCTATCCAGCACTGCTCCGACCTTGGTACCGGTTTTGGCTCCCCAAGATGGGCTAATCCATGTCCTGGAACAAAGGCGTGCTTAAATAACGCTCGCCAAAGCTGGGTTGAATCATCACAATTAATTTGCCCTTATTTTCAGGGCGTTTCCCCAATTGAATAGCGGCGGCCAACGCGGCTCCGGTGGAAATGCCCGACAGTAACCCTTCTTCCCTCGCTAATCTCCGACCGTAGGCGATCGCCGCTTGATCGGACACGGTAATCACTTCATCAATCAAGTTCACATCCAATACCTCAGGGATAAATCCCGCCCCGATGCCTTGAATCTTGTGGGGACCCGGCTTTCCCCCCGATAAAACGGGGCTATTCTCTGGCTCAACGGCGATCGCCTGGAAGGTGGATTTCTTCTGTTTAAGCACCGACGCAACCCCGGTAATGGTTCCCCCCGTGCCAACCCCTGCCACGAGAAAATCCACTTGACCCTCCGTATCGTCCCAGATTTCTAAGGCCGTGGTGCGCTGATGAATTTCTGGGTTTGCCGGATTATTAAACTGCTGCAACATGAAAGCATCAGGCAACGTTTCCACCAACGCCTGGGCACGGCGAATACAACCCGACATCCCTTCGCTACCGGGGGTTAACTCCAACTTTGCTCCATAGGCTTTCAACATGGCACGCCGTTCTTGGCTCATCGTTTCCGGCATGGTCAAAATCAATTGATACCCTTTAGCCGCCGCCACCATTGCCAAGGCAATACCTGTATTACCCGAAGTTGGCTCCACTAATAACGTTTCTCCCGGTCGAATGCGCCCCTCCTGCTCAGCCTGGGCAATCATATTCGCCCCGATACGATCTTTCACCGATGCGGCGGGATTCATTCCCTCTAACTTGACAACAATCTCTGCGGCGCACCCTTCTGCCAAGGGAATACGATTCAGTCTCACTAGGGGAGTTCGACCAATTAATTCCGTCACGTCCTTG
>JBJOGT010000348.1:0-4456 GCA_046048115.1 Cyanobacteriota bacterium
AGCGCTTTTTGTAGCTCTTTCTTGGTCTTTTGGTCTAAGAAGTTTAACGTCAGCATAATTATACCAAAAAGTGAGTCTATATATTCTACCTTATATCCACTTAGAGTGATGACAGCTTACCTTTTAATGGAGAATATTATGAGTTTTCAAGATAAAGCCAAAGCCACTGCCAAAAATATCGAAGGTAAACTTCAAGAAGCCGTGGGAGATTTGACAGGAGACCCCCAAACCAAAGCCGAAGGCCAGGCTAAACAAGCCGAGGCAAAAATCCGTCATACCGTTGAAAATGTAAAAGATACTGTGCGGGAAAAAACGGATTAGGTTGTCGGAGCTTGAATGGAGATCAGTTCCTTTGATAGCGACAAGAAACTGGTCTCAAAAGTGATGTGAAAACCATAAATAGAGGTGTACGGAATGTTAGATCAAAAAATTGCAAAAATACCTGGGATTTGTGAAGGGCAAATTGAGGGTATGGGCTCAATCTTACATTCGACAGGAGTTGCCTTTCGGGTATGGGCTCCCCATGCTCAACAGGTTTCTGTTATTGGTTCATTCAACCATTGGAATCACACTCAAAATCCAATGGCAGCGGAAGAAAATGGCTTTTGGTCTGTTGACATACCTGGGGTAAAGTCAGGAGATGAGTATCGTTTTTGGCTATCTACGCCGGTAGGACAATTTGAGCGGATTGATCCCTATGCCCGTGAGGTAACCAGTTCCGTTGGCCATGCCATTGTTCATGATCCCAGTTTCGATTGGCAGGGGGATGATTTTCACATTGCCTCTTGGAATGAATTGGTGATTTATGAGCTCCATGTGGGTACGTTTAATGACCAAAATGACGACGATTGCCCAGGAAAATTTCCCTCTATTTCTGCCCGGTTAAGTTATTTAAAAAAATTGGGTGTGGATGCCATTCAGGTCATGCCCATTGGGGAATTTTCCGGGGAACGCTCCTGGGGTTACAATCCCGCCCATATTTTTTCGGTGGAAATTGCCTATGGCGGGCCATTAGCTTTTAAACAATTTATTAAACAGGCCCATCGCTATGGCATCGCTGTCATTTTAGATGTGGTTTACAATCACCTCGGCCCCGATGACCTGGATCTTTGGCAATTTGATGGTTGGCAGGAAGGCGATCGGGGGGGCATTTACTTTTACAACGATGATCGTGCCCATACTCCCTGGGGAGAAACACGGCCGGACTATGGACGCGGCGAGGTGCGTCAATACATTGTGGACAACGTCTTGATGTGGTTAAAGGAATATCACATTGATGGTCTTCGTTTTGATTGCACCCAGTTTATTCGCACGGTTAATGGTTATGAAGACCGGGATTTGCCCGACGGCTGGAGTCTGTTGCAATGGATCAATCACGAGATCTCTCAACAATTTCCGGGGCGAATCGCGATCGCCGAGGATTTACAAAATAATAAATGGCTGACGAAGGATATTGGGGCTGGGGGAGCGGGCTTTAGTGCCCAGTGGGATTCGATGTTTGTTCATCCCATTCGCCAAGCCGTGATCACCACCGTCGATGAGCACCGTTCCCTTGCAGCGATCCGCGATGCGATTACCTACCGCTATAACGATGATGCTTTTGATCGCGTTATTTACAGTGAATCCCACGATGAAGTCGCCAACGGCAAGTCCAGAGTCCCCCAGGAAGTTAGCCCCCATAACCCGACAGATTGGTATGCCCGCAAACGCTCAACCCTAGCAGCGGCGATGGTCTTCACGTCCCCAGGGATTCCCATGTTGTTCCAAGGGCAAGAATTTCTCGAAGAGGGATGGTTCCGCGACACTGTACCCGTGGATTGGGATCAACGGGATGAGTTCCATGGCATTGTTCGTCTTTACCGCGATTTGATCCGGTTGCGGCGTAATCTTGACGGGCATAGTCATGGACTCTGTGGGCAGTTCACCCAGGTTTATCATCTGAACGAAGCGCGAAAAATGATGGCTTTTCACCGTTGGGATCGCGGTGGTGCTGGGGATGATGTGGTGGTGGTGGCCAATTTTCTCAATGATGTGCAGGAGGATTACGAGATTGGTTTTCCTGCCCCCGGACTGTGGAAGTTGCGATTTAACAGTGATTGGCAGGGCTACAGTGATGATTTTCAAAATTATCCGAGTGCTGATGTCACAGCGGAGCCTAATTCCTATGATGGCTTGCCTGGGCGGAGTGAGGTGTCCATGGGCCCCTATAGTGTCCTGATTTTTTCCCAGTTAATCCACGGGGGTTAGGGGTAAACGTCCGGTTGCTCGGAACCCATAATAAATAAAACTTAAATACTAATTAATCTAATTTTTTGGAGTTAAAAATGGTTTCATTACAACAGTTACGTCAATTCTTTTTAAAGGTGAGCTTAGCGGTCTTCTTCATCACGGCGATCGCCTTTGGTGTTGGATCTGGGGAAAGTTGGGCGACGGTCTCTTCACCCCAAGTCATGCAGCCACAGCCCGTTCAAATTGCCAACATGAATCGTGGGAAAGCAATGACCAAAGAAATGGAGGGTAAAGCCCAAGAAACCATGGGTAATATGACTGGTGATCCCAAAGATCAAATGATGGGAAAAGCGAAACAAGTGGAAGGTCGAATGCGGAATTCTACCGAGGACATGAAAGCAAGCCTGGAACTAAAAGGACGACCCAAAGCCGTCAGTAAAAATATTGAAGGCAAAGTCCAAGAAGCAAAGGGCAAAATGACAGGAGACATCGGTGATCAAGCAGCCGGAAAAGCCAAACAGGCAGAAAGTCAAGCCCGTAATGCGGTAGAAGACATTAAAGATATCGTTCGAGACATTCTCAATTAATTCACTATTGTTTAAAGACTATTTTAAAACCATTTAAAACTGTGGTCATGGATTCAGACTTGATCGGCACGGAAGTTAACTACTTCGGTGGGCAAATGACCCTTTTCATGATCTTAGTACCCTCAGCTTTTATCTAATTTTAATCTTTTGGGTTTAATCAATTTTCTTCAGAGGTAATGATGTTAAATCTCATTTGGACTGCGGTTGTTATCTTGTTTATCCTTTGGTTATTGGGGTTTTCAATTCATATTGGCGGGGGCTTAATTCATATTCTTTTAGTACTGGCTTTAATCGGAATTATTTATAATCTTTTTATGGGACGAAGAATTAGCTAATAACATTTATGAAATATTACAATCAACATATTGTTTTCTGGCTTCTTCTATTAGGAACCCTGGGATTGGTTATTTGTTTGGGATGGGATACTATCAACCCTTTTGTGACAGCGATGGCTTTGATATTCCCCCTTGATTTTTGATGAATTTTTCGTAGATTCAGAGTAGGGACTTGTATGCCTAGATTGGTTATGGCTTCAGGTTCTTTCCCTACCATTTTTTGTTGGGGGGTGAATCAATTTCCCTAATAAACGCCAGACATCATCGACGATGGCGGCCAGGGCGAATTTTCTGGTTGAATCTGGGTTGCCGGGGAAACAGTAGCGCAACCAGGATTACATACCGATCGCCATTGGAGAAAGGGGGCAAAAAACGGCGAAAATTGCCAGGAGAACGTTAAACGTTTTGGGGGGTTAACATCGAGACAGTGAATGGAAAATTGATCCCAGACAAAGGGTTCAGCTATCAACTGAGACCCCCAATGGGTGACCTGGGCCCATTGACGATGGGGTGAACTCACCAAACAAAGACTGTTGCTAACGTAATTATCGTTCGAGGCTAGTAACAGGAATTCTTCCCCTAGTTCGTAACAGATAAATTGGGCCGGCTGCCATTGTAATAAAGGAGTTTGCTGATCGGCAGCGAGGTATTCTGTGATGCCCACCGGATGGATTTGCAATGCAGGGAATTGATCGGGCCGGACTACTGTCGGGGAAGGAATGTGAGGAGATCCACAGCAATGCCCCCGCAGTTGACTGCCATCGCTGAATTGATAACACCATCGCCATTGGGATGGTTGCTCTGATGGGGCCGGAGAGGGGGAGGGCGTAATTTGCAGATCAACGGCGATCGCCCAGGGAGAAATCGCATATTGGGTTCGATAGTTGAACATAGGTTTTTAGGGGCGGCTCAAGGATTTATTCTCCGGTCAAATCGTTGCGGTGGTAGCGATAAATGGTTTGGGGTTGCCATTGGCTAAGGGAGTCTGGGGTTAACGCATCAAAGCTACAATTTTCCCGGTTTAGACTGACCTGTAAGCCAATCATGGGATCATCGCCATTGGCTAATAATAGGGATAAACGCTCTAGGGTTGGCCAAGCTTTGAGGTCGGTCAGTAAGCGATTGATCAGTCCAGGATAGGGTGAGGTCTAATCGGTGTACCAGTATTGGGTGTTGGGTAAATGACAGTCTAGCCCAACGTGGAAAATTAAAGCATTTTTACCTGGGGGGGGGACAAAACAGGATGAAAGCTATACAGGGATTGGATTAGAAAGAGTTAAACTAGAAAAACAAAACCCACTAATA
>JBJOGT010000349.1:0-2727 GCA_046048115.1 Cyanobacteriota bacterium
CAAAAGGGTAAGGGACATTGTGAAAATGGTGGCACCGATTTTAGACTTTAACCCCCGACGGATAAAAGCATTTATCAATCTATTCCGATTAAAAATATATATTGCTCGGGCAACAGGATTACTTGATAAATCTAATCCTCTTACTTTCGAGCAGTTAGGTAAATTTATTGCTATCGGCTTGAAATGGCCTTTGTTAATAAATGATTTATACGAGGATGAAAGACTTCTTGCAAGATTACATTATTCTGTATCAAGTACTACTGAATATTACGCTCCTTTATTAGGTGAGAATAAACCGTATGATGATGCTTTTATTCCTGGACAAAATGAGTTATCTGAAAAATGGAAATCCTATCCAAGGTTGTTAGAACTTATTGGCTATGGATGGAACTTTGATAAATATTACGATGAAATAGATTACAAGACCACTCTTATTCATTCTCCTAAAGACCGAAACTTTAATTTGGCAACACTTGATGTTAAAGCTCTTCTTAAAGTGTCGCCCCAAGTGATTTACCAAGCGAAACTCGGCGATCGCCGGGTATGGTTACCGAAAGATTTTATTGAACTGGTAGATATTCCGGCCGGAACCTTTTGGATGGGGTCAGCGGATGATGATCCTGATGCTGAAGACGATGAAAAGCCTCGGCATCAGATAACGTTAAGTGCGTTCCAAATAGGCAAATATCCCATCACCCATGCGCAATATGAAGTGGTCATGGGCAACAATCCTTCTGGTTTTGTTGGTAACCCTAATCATCCGGTGGAACAAGTGACATGGCAGAATGCCCAAGAATTTTGTCAGCGGCTGAGTCAGATTACAGGGCAGCGTTATCGCTTACCAACAGAGGCGGAATGGGAATATGCCTGCCGTGCTGGAACGGAGACTCATTATTATTTTGGCGATGATGAGAGTGAATTAGAAAACTACGCTTGGTTTCATGGTAATTCAGATGGTCAGACCCATCCAGTGGGGGAAAAGCGACCGAATGCTTGGGGGTTATACGATATGCACGGCAATGTCTGGGAATGGTGTGCTGACAGTTGGCATGGTAGCTATGCCACAAAACCAAGTCGTTTCAAGAAACAGGGTAACGAAGCATGGGTTGATAAAAGCACAAAAAATTATGTACTGCGCGGCGGCTCCTGGCGCCTCCCTCCGGGCAATTGCCGTTCGGCGTATCGCAACGACTACCTCCCAGATTTCCAGAACAGCCTCCTCGGTTTGCGGGTAGTGTGTGTGGGCTCCAGGGAGCCTTAGCCCTTTGTACTTTTGCCTTTTTGCCCTTTGCCTCCGCCGTAGGCTGACGATTTTTTGGGAAGGGCGCAGTGTTCACCAATCTTGTAGGATACATTCCACTCACCATTGAAGTTTTCATCCTACATTCTGCATGTTACAGTCCGAATAATTAAATACATTGAAGCCTAAAAAACAACGGCGGGGGAAAGGTGAAAACCCAATGAAAGTAAAAGTAGAAAATCTCGATCCCCTGGGAATTGTGGCGCGTATCATCCTAAATAAAGCAAACAAGGAAACGACGCTCACCAGAGATTCTGCACAAAAAAAGGACTACTGTATAGAAGTAGCCCAATCAAGTCTTGAGATTAACGGAGGTTATTTACTGCGGCTAGGCCGCTAGCATTGAAGAGAAATCCTAGAGGATACCGAAGAAGTGAAGAACACCTTGACCGGAAACGAGTTCAAGGATGAGGGCAGAGGAGAAACCGATCATGGCTAAGCGACCGTTCCAGTTTTCTGCGAAAGCGGTGAAACCGAATTTGGCGTTTTCGTTATTCATGGCAAAAATTTAGATTACGTTTTGGGAGGGTTGATGTAAATAAATGTAACAGCATATTGCGAAAGTTGCAACCTTATGGTTTGCCGTGGCATAGAATTTTTCAATGGTTGCGATTGATCTGTGTTGGTCTGGGGGCGTTAAAGGGGCTGGCCGCCGCCTATCCTAGGGAAGAAGTTTCCCTTAGAACTGTTTTGGGGGATGCTTTTGGGTAAATTGGTGTTACGTGGCAATCAAGGACGGTAAAGGGTCAGGTTTAACAATGTCTATTAGAAATCGTATTATTTATGGCTATGGCTTTACCTTGGGTCTGGCGCTGTTGGGGGCTGGATCGGGGTTGTTAATTGGTAACCACTATCAACAACAGGCGATCGCCGCTCAAGCGGATGCGGCCAGGGAGCGCCGGTTATTGAGTAATTTGAGCATCAAAATTCTTTATAATCGCCCAGCCAAGCAGTTAACCCCCCATGTCAAAGATCCCCAAGCTTTTCAGCGGGAAAGCCAGGCCCTGATGGAGCGGGTATCGTCCATTCAAGACTTATTAAAAAATCAAACTACTCCCAGTGAGTTGCCGGTGTTACAGCCTAAGCTAGATGCTTATAAAAAAGTGGTGCAGAGCTTTGCCGATCGCCTCATCAAATTTATTCCCCAGGCCCAGGCCCTTACCAGATCCCCGGATGGGGCAGCCCAAGCTCAGAAATTAGTAGTGGAATTGGTCAAAAGTCCGGAATTTGTCCAGTTTATTGAGTTCCCCGACCAACTTGCTACCTACAATCAACAGGCGGAAGAACAGGAGGCGATCGCCGAAGACCGCTTGCAACGGGCGGAATGGCTCCGTACCCAGATTATTTTGGGGAGTTTGGGGGCCACCCTATTGGTGGCGATCGCATTGGCATTTTACATTAGTAAGCAGATTGCCCAGCCCATTCAA
>JBJOGT010000350.1:0-3625 GCA_046048115.1 Cyanobacteriota bacterium
AAGATCAGCGACATCAGGTTCGACTGTTTTTGCAACCTTTCCCTTTTAGGCTTTCTTTTCATGCCCAGCCTATTTTGTGCCAAAACCCATCAAGTCATCAACCTACACCAAAAACTAGCCAGTAGTGGCGAGGGCGAGGTCTGGACGACGGCAAACCCGAAACAATTGGCCAAGATCTATCATCAGCCGACCCATCAGCGTCAACAGAAGCTGGCCACAATGATTGATCATCCTCCCAAAATGCCGTCATCTAAGCCCGGTTTTGTGTCCTACGCCTGGCCTCAATCACTTTTGATTAACGGCGCACCGCAGAACAATTCTCTTCAAGATCGTCAAGTCGTGGGGTTTTTAATGCCCCGGATTACGGGGGGGCGGGAATTAATCGACCTTTACAACCCCAGTCGGCGCAAACGCTTAGGGATTAAAATCAATTGGCATTTTCTTCATATCACCGCCCATAATATTGCCAGTATCGTTGAAACCCTCCATGAACAAGGCATTGTTCTCGGTGATATTAAACCCCAAAATATTCTGATTAATAACCAAGCTATCCCTGCCATCATTGATACCGATTCCTTTCAGGTCAAAAATCCGATTACTGGGGCAATTTATCGCTGTTTAGTCGGATCGGAAGGTTTTACGCCCCCGGAACTCCTCGGTCTAGATTTTTCCCTGATCACCCAGACTCCCTTACATGATCGCTTCCGCTTGGGGGTGATTATTTATTATTTACTATTTGGTATTCATCCCTTCCAGGGGCGCTGGAGCGGACGGGGTGATCCCCCCGAACAACATGAACTCATAAAACAGGGACAATGGGTATTCTCGCCGAAGAGTTTGATGAAACCGTCTAAACTCACCATTCCCTTGAATATTGTTCATCCGGCCTTACAAATTTGCTTTTGGCGTTGTTTTCAAGCTGGTCATAGCAATCCTAGTCAACGCCCCAGCGCCCGGGAATGGCAACAGGTCTTAGCGGAGGCAGCAACGGAATTAAAACAGTGTTCCGCTGTCAAATCCCATGTATTTAGTGCCCAGGAACCGAGTTGTTATTGGTGCGATCGCCAGGCCCTGTTAAAAACTGATATTTTTGATCATTCCGTTGCACCAGCCCCCCCCCCAAAACCGATTCCGCCTTTATCAATCCCCGTTATTCCTGTTCCCCCTTTACCGGCGAAAAACCCCGTTCCTCCCCCGTTCTTTGTACCGGTTAAGCGGGGAAATACCTATCAGTTTCAACTGGCATTTCTCCCCAGTGTCTTGTTCTTTTCGATGGGGGTAATGATAACTGTCATCATGATTCAGATCGCCGCTACATTTACTCAACGATCTGCCCCAATCTCAAGGCCAATGACTCAATTATCAGTCCCTATTATTGCGCCGTCCCAGACCCCTAGTTCCCGTTTTCCCTCTATTCAGCAAACGGCTGAAAGTTTACTTAAAGCAGGCTATGGCAACTACCTTCAAAGTAATTATGTTCAAGCCATGAAGGACTTGACCCAGGCTTTAGCCATTAATCCTAACCTGGCAGAAGCCTATTATTACCGTAGCTTGGTCAAACAAACCCTAGGTTATCGTCAAGAGGCTCTATCAGACTGGCAGGTAGCCCAACGTCTTGCCCCAGGAAAAATGCCCTTTAATCCCATGTTTCCCTCCTTAGATTTAGCCCTGCCCTTCGACAGTTCTGCAGGGAAGAAAATACCTGAACGCTAGTAATATTGCCGATCATCCAGTTACTACCATCGGACGATGGGGATTGGCACACCATTCACTCCAGGAGCCCGGGTATAGGCAGGAACCCGTTAAACCGGCAATTTCCATTGCTAATAAATTGTGACAAGCGGTGACCCCTGATCCACATTGATGGATGACATGATTGGCTGGGGTTTGATGGAGTAAGGCGTCAAACTCCGTGCGGAGTTGATTAGGCGTTTTAAAATACCCCATATTGTCTAAATTATGCCGAAAAAAGCGGTTAATCGCCCCTGGAATATGACCCCCAACAGGATCTAAGGTTTCATTTTGTCCGGCATAACGATCTGCACTACGGGCATCAATAATCAGGCGATCGCCCTGATTGACGTGGGCTAACACCTCATCGGCGGTAAGGACTGTTTCCCCAGACTGGGAAATAAAGTCTGTTGGGGAAAAATAAGGAATACCTATTTCCAAGGGAAAACTAGCGGCTCGCCAGGCAGTTAACCCCCCATCAAGGACCGCAACTTGACGATGCCCCAGCCAACGGAGTATCCACCATAGACGGGCAGCAAACATCCCCCCTTGATCATCATAGGCAACCACCTGGGTATTGATATCAACGCCACAATTTGCCATCCGATTCCTAAAATTCCGTCGATCCGGTAACGGATGTCGCCCATTGTGACCCGTTTTTATACCGGATAAATCTCCATCGAGATGCAAATAAATGGCATTGGGGATGTGACCTTCTGCATAGGCACGGGGGCCATCCCTCCCATCCGTCAGGGAAAAACGACAATCAAAAATGCGCCACTCCGGGTCATGGGTATGTTGAATGAGTTCCGTCGCAGTGATTAACGTCTCAGAATAGGATAAGTTCATAAAAAATACATTTAAATTTTGCGGTTTATGCCGCTCCCAATTTTTATGCAACCACAAAACAAGCAGCGATTTGAAAAATTAAGTAAACTTACCCCCGTTGATGCTGTAAGTGCCTGGCTTGACGGTGACTTTGGTATGGGTGACGAAACAGCATTAATTTCGGCCCTCCGTCAAGATAAACGCATCACGATTTCAGACGATGAGATCGAGGACATCATAATGGATGCAATGGATGAAGAGTTAGATGCTGAATCGTGTTTACAACGGTTGGTTGGTTCCTAACAGATGTTGAGATTGTATTGTGGCTGAAAGGGTTACTAAAAAAATGGGTTTCAAAACCCAAAGCCTCGTGCTGAGGGCTAACAAGCTGAGGCAATGGATTAGGCGATCGCCCCAGTATTGGGTAAGGGCTTGGCGAAACCAATTTAAACTAGGGTTTGTATTCAAACAATATCAAAATTTACAGCAATTACTAGATGGGCCTAGGACGACAGATAAAGTATATGGCAAGCCTTCCCCCCGGCTTAGCGTCCCAAGTCAAAACGCAATCCGCTGTATTTTTTATCTAAAAGCAAATAATTCAACTTGACGTTATTGAAATTGACACCACAAAAATCATTGCACTGATCACCAAAACCGTAACAGGCTTAATTCGTTGCATTGGCTAATTCAGCTAATTTTTCCTGTTGATCCTGGGAAATACAGGACTCAATCATGCCATCAATATTGCCTTCCAAAGACGACATCAAATCAAAGTTACGACCGAGACGGTGATCAGTAATGCGATTATCTTTGTAATTATACGTCCGAATTTTTTCCGAGCGTGACCCGGTTCCCACCTGGGATTTTCGCATGGAACTTACTGCCGCTTGTTGTTCTTGGAGCTTAATGTCATAGAGTTTTGCCCGCAGAATTTGCATTGCCCGCTCTCGGTTCTGCAACTGAGAACGTTCTTCAGTGCAAAAAATCCGAATCCCTGTGGGTTTGTGGAATAAATCCACCGCCGTCTCCACTTTATTAACGTTTTGTCCTCCGGCCCCCCCCG
>JBJOGT010000351.1:0-3872 GCA_046048115.1 Cyanobacteriota bacterium
CCAGATCATCGATGTTGCCGGGCGATCGGTCACCAACCAAGCCAGACAATAAACCGCCCAAACACTCAAGCTCGTACCGATAATCGTATGGGGTCGAGAAAAGCGCCAAAAAGCGCGGAGAGTCACTGCCACAATTAAATCCCCATGTATATCCACTATTTACCTGACATCTTAACAAGCCCCTGTTGCCGCATTTTTAACAATGGCCGTAATCCCCACTGTATATAAACCCCGTCTAACTTGCAGCCCGTGGTTTTCCTTGCCACCATCAAGGCGTCAATATTATTGCTGTTCGCTGATCCCTGGTTTCCTTGCCATACCCATATCATTTCAGTGTAAAATTTAGTGTAAAAATATTAGTAATTTATCGGTCTTTTGTGACGTTTTTTTGTCCCCTGTGCATCATTGGTGGAACAAAGCCCATGGTTAATTGATACTGCGCTTTTCAAAGACCCATGCCCCACCCCCAACTGTGGCAGAATGATTAAGGCCTAATCCTGTAAATTTGCTGATAATGACTACCTCTCTGCCGCCCCAATACGATCCCTCCCTGACCGAAAGTAAATGGCAAACGGCCTGGGAAACGCAGACTGTTTTTCAAGCAGATCCTAACCAGGGTGGCGACCCCTACTGTGTGGTCATTCCGCCGCCTAATGTTACCGGCAGTTTGCACATGGGTCATGCCTTTGAGAGTGCCTTAATTGACACCCTGGTTCGGTACCACCGGATGCGGGGAGATAATACCCTCTGGTTACCGGGAACGGATCATGCCAGCATTGCGGTACAAACTATTTTGGAGCGTCAACTGAAAGCGGAAGGTCAAACCCGTTACGATTTAGGGCGGGAAAAATTCCTAGAACGGGCGTGGCAATGGAAACAGGAATCGGGGAGCACCATTGTTAACCAACTGCGCCGCTTGGGGGTGTCGGTGGACTGGACGCGGGAACGGTTTACGTTGGATGACCAACTTTCCCATGCTGTCAAAACGGCCTTTATCCAACTCTACGAAGAAGGGTTAATTTATCGCGGTAATTATTTGGTCAACTGGTGTCCGGCATCCCAATCGGCGGTGTCGGATCTGGAGGTGGAAAATCAAGAAGTAGACGGGCATTTGTGGTATTTTCGTTATCCCTTGAAGGATGGCAGTGGGGAAGTGGTGGTGGCTACTACTCGACCGGAAACAATGTTGGGGGATACGGCGGTGGCGGTGAATCCCAACGATGATCGTTATAAGGCCATGATTGGCAAAACCTTGACCCTACCAATTATGAATCGGGAAATTCCCATCGTCGGAGATGAATTGGTGGATCCGGAATTCGGCACCGGTTGCGTGAAAGTCACCCCAGCCCATGATCCCAATGATTTTGTGATGGGACAAAGGCATAATTTACCCTTCATTAACCTGCTCAATAAAGACGGGTCAATGAATGAAAATGCGGGGAGTTTTGTAGGCCAAGACCGCTTTGAAGCCCGTAAAAATGTGGTCGCAACTCTAGAAGAACAGGGCTTTCTGGTCAAAATTGACGCCTATCGTCACTCTGTCCCCTACGGCGATCGGGGGAAAGTACCTGTGGAACCGTTACTATCTACCCAGTGGTTTGTCAAAATCGAAAGCTTAGCCCTAAATGCCCTGCGGTGTTTAGACGAAGAACAGTCTCCCCATTTTGTGCCCGAACGGTGGGGCAAAGTGTACCGGGATTGGCTGGTGAAATTAAAGGATTGGTGCATTTCTCGCCAACTCTGGTGGGGCCATCAAATTCCGGCTTGGTATGTGGTGAGTGAAACCAACGAGGAAATTACGGATCACACCCCTTTTGTGGTGGCCTACGATGTGACAGAAGCGGAACAAAAGGCCAAGGCACAGTTTGGCGAGGATATTGTTTTAGAACAAGATCCTGATGTCTTGGATACCTGGTTTTCTTCGGGATTGTGGCCCTTTTCCACCATGGGTTGGCCCAACGAAACCGCTGCTGATTTCGCCAAGTATTACCCCACCACGACCTTGGTAACGGGTTTTGACATTATCTTTTTCTGGGTGGCGCGGATGACCATGATGGCGGGGCACTTTACCGGGAAAATGCCGTTTAAAGATGTCTATATCCACGGCTTAGTGCGGGATGAAAACGGCAAAAAAATGTCGAAATCTGCCAATAACGGCATTGATCCTTTGTTACTGATCAATAAGTACGGCACGGATGCCCTGCGTTATACCCTGATCCGCGAAGTAGCAGGGGCAGGGCAAGATATTAGCCTGCAATACGATCGCCAGGAAGATGAATCGGAATCGGTGGAAGCGTCCCGTAATTTTGCCAATAAGCTTTGGAATGCAGCAAGGTTTGTGATGATGAACCTAGAGGGTCAAACGCCGACACAATTGGGACTGCCTAACCCCGATGATTTGGAATTAGCCGATCAATGGATTTTGTCCCGCTTAAATCAAGTCACCCAACAAACCCGAGACTATTTAGAAAATTATGGTTTAGGGGAAGCGGCGAAAGGACTTTATGAGTTTATCTGGGGTGACTTTTGTGACTGGTATATCGAACTTGCCAAACCCCGTCTATGGAATAAAGAAGGAGGCGACAATGGGACAAAACGGCAAACCGTAGCCCGTCAAGTTTTGGCCCAAGGGTTAGACAGCATTGTTAAATTGCTCCATCCCTTTATGCCCCACATCACCGAAGAATTGTGGCAAACGTTGCATCAAGCGGACGGCGACTTTTTAGCGAAACAAGCCTATCCCATCGTAGATCACACCTTAATTAACCCTGAATTGGAAGCCCAATTTGATTTGTTAATTAATACTCTGCGAACCATCCGCAATCTCCGCGCCGAAGCGGGCATCAAACCAGGGGCAGAGGTAACAGTCATTTTGCAGAGTGAAAATGATCACGAACGCCAAACCCTTGCCCAAGGAGAAACTTATCTCAAAAATATTGGCAAAGTCGAAACGTTACAGGTTGTGCCTCAGTTAACCGACGAACAATCCCAATGTATTGCCGGGGTGGTGGATACCATTCAAGTACTGATTCCCTTATCAGGTTTGGTGGATTTAGACGTGCTCCGGGGCAAAATCCAGAAAAACCTCGATAAAGTCAATAAAGAGTATGAATCCATCAATAAACGCCTATCTAACCCTGGCTTTGTCAATAAAGCCCCCGAAGACGTGATTCAAGGGGCACAGGACGCCCTAGCTGCTGCTGAAACCCAACGGACAATGTTAATGGAACGCTTAAGACGACTCCAGTGATCACAAGAGTGGGCCGAAATTAGACGTTACCGTAAACATCAACATAGTCATTGGACTTCCATAATAAAGTTACATTCCGTTTACGCCTGGGTGACTGCTATGACACTTGTTTCTGTGATTGTTCCGGTTTATAACGTTGAAGCTTATATTACGGCAACGATTCAGTCGGTGTTGGCCCAAACCTTTACCGATTTTGAAATCCTAGTGGTAGACGATGGTTCCGGCGATCGCAGTATTGAGTTGATTAAACAGTTCACCGATCGCCGCATTAAGATTATTCACCAAGCCAATCGGGGCTTAGCCGGGGCGCGGAACACAGGCATTCGCCATGCCCAAGGAGAGTATTTAGCCTTTTTAGACTCCGATGATTTGTGGTTGCCCGAAAAGCTCGAAAAGCATGTCCAGCATCTGCAAGCCAATCCCCAGGTGGGCGTCAGTTTTTGCCGGTCTTCTTTCATTGATGACGCCGGTAATCCGTTGGGGATTCACCAAATGCCGAAACTGACAGAGATCACCGTTGATCACTTACTCTGTCGCAATCCCATTGGCAATGGTTCCGTGCCTGTGATTCGGCGGCAGGTGTTTGCCGACATTGAATTTGTCCAAAACCGCTACGGCAGTG
>JBJOGT010000352.1:0-3348 GCA_046048115.1 Cyanobacteriota bacterium
TAGTCGTGCGTAATCATTTAGAGGCATTCATGGGTGGACAAACCCTCGAAAAATCTTCCCAAATTCTGCGCCAAGAGGTCGTGGGCGCTCGTCGCTTCAGTAACTTTTTTTGGGCGGGAATTTCGACCATTGGTGGCGTGGGCTTTCTGTTAGCGGGCCTTTCTAGCTACTTTGGCAAAAACTTTTTGATCGTGAGTGATACGACCCAGTTACAATTCATTCCCCAAGGCATAGCCCTGTCGTTTTACGGGGTAGCGGGCTGTTTAGTGGCGACCTATTTGTGGGGCACCATGGCCTTAAATGTGGGGGGCGGTTATAACGAATTTAATAAAACATCTGGGAAAGTAACCGTTTTTCGCTGGGGCTTTCCGGGTAAAAATCGTCGCATTGAATTAGTTAACAATATTGCCGATGTGCAGGCCGTACGGGCGGATATTAAGGAAGGCATTAATCCCAAACGGGCTTTGTATTTAAAAATTAAACAGCGGCGTGATATTCCCTTAACACGGGCTGGGCAACCGATTTCCCTGGCCCAACTGGAAAACCAAGGGGCGGAACTGGCCCGTTTTCTGGGGGTTCCCCTCGAAGGGCTTTAAGGTCATCAAACCTTGATCAAAGAAATAGACAAGGTCTAAATGGCGATCGCCAGTCAATTTCGTTAGTTAGTTTTCATTAAAACCAAGTTCGCCAGTCTAATAATTGATTCCATCACACAACAGGGTTAATTTGTTATGCCAAACATCGGTCGTCGTTACGGAATTTTGTTGATTAGCCTGTTTTTTGTCGTTAACTTGTTGCTGACGGCCTGTGATCAACCCTCGGCCGTTTCCTCTGATCAGGGAACCCCGGCCACTCCAGTGGCCAATAATCCCACAACCCCGGTGGATATGTCCGGCTATACACCCCGCTTGGAGGGTAAGGCCACCGTTGAAATGACCGTGAATGGTAAACCGATCATCATTGAAGTGGATGGGGAAAGTGCTCCGGTGACCGCTGGCAACTTTATTGACTTGGTGGAGCGGGGCTTTTATAACGGCTTAACCTTTCATCGAGTGGTGGATGGTTTTGTGGCCCAGGGGGGCGATCCCCAAGGAACGGGAACCGGTGGGTTTGTTGATCCCGAAACGAAGAAACCCCGTAATATTCCCCTCGAAATCAAACTTTCTCCCGATGTGGAAAATGCCCCTCAAACTCCCATCTACGGAACGGCGATCGGGCAACAGGGGGGTTATGCTAAGCCGCCAGTGGTGCTTCCCCACAAAACCGGGGCAGTGGCCATGGCCCGCTCACAACTGCCGGACTCTGCCTCTTCCCAATTTTATTTCACCCTGTCCGACGATACTGGTTTTCTTGATGGGGATTATGCGGTGTTTGGCTATGTTGCCCAGGGGATGGATACGGTGGTCAATATCAAACAAGGAGATAAAATCCAGTCAGCTAAAGTAACCGACGGTTTAGCAAATCTCAAAAATTGATACTTCCCGTCTAAAGCTGGGGGTTGGACAAGGGCTCTATCAAGAAAATCTTACCGTTAGGCAAAAATTAGCGGATGATGCTTGCCCCCTACTCAAGCGACCTTATCCATCAACCTCCCTCTGAATAGCACTAATTGACTGATACTGGCGTGGCAAACATAAAATTCCCCAGTGAACCCCAAAGCAGGGTATGTTACTATGATTAGCGATACGCGGACGTGGCGGAATTGGTAGACGCGCTAGATTTAGGTTCTAGTGTCTTTGGCGTGAGAGTTCGAGTCTCTCCGTCCGCATCAAAACATGGTCGTTTCCCCCCTGGTTTAGTTCTATGGGCGGCACTCCCGGTGATCGATAGGATATAAAATTAAGACAAAGATTTGTTGCGTTTATTTCAAAGATAAATCCCTTGAGCGATCGCCTACCGCCCCAACTCCCTGCCAGTGACAGCCAGATCCAGCAAGATAATAGCCTTGTCCCCCTAGAGCCGGAACTCAACGCCACCACGGAAAACTGGTTTGAGGTCATGGTGCGCGCCCAACCCCACCATACCGATTATGGGGGCGTGGTTTGGCATGGTACTTATTTAACCTGGCTAGAAACGGCGCGGGTGGAATCCCTACGTTCCATTGGCATCGACTTTGCCGATCTGGTTAAGCTGGGTTGCGACCTCCCTGTCATTGACCTCAGCCTCAAATACCATCGCCCCATTCGCCTTGGACAAACAGCCATCATCAAAGTGCAAATGCAGGAAATCCAAAAAGTACGGTTAGAGTTTCTCAATGAAATTGTTTGTTTGGAAACGGGAGAATTGTGTTTAACCGGCAAAGTGACCCTCGTTGCCATTGATCGCGCCAAGGGAAAAATTCTACGGCGTTTGCCCCCCGCTGTTCACGAGCGATTGGTGAAATTGAGGCAATAATCATGATCTTTTAAGCTTTTGACTAACCATTTCCCAATCTCCTTGCTAAGATCAACAGCAAGTTATGCCTTAATCCCTTGGTATCGCGTCCTTTCCCGTCACGTTGAATCGTTTTTCCATGAACTCCCCTGTTCTTCCGCGCCTTCGTCCCGCCCTAGCCGCCTTGTTACTATCCCTGGGTTTAGGTTCCCTCGGTAGTCCAGTGTTCAGTGCCCCAGCGCCCAATCCTCCCGATAAACTCACAGAGGTTTCTCCTCCTCCAAAAGCCACCATTGAGACTAATGTGATTCCGCTAGCGGATAACCCGAAGGCGGTGGTGGATGAAGTGTGGCAGTTGGTTAACCAAGAATTCGTGGATAAGAATTTTGACCGCACGGCTTGGTTAGCTAAGCGGCGGGATTTGCTGGGACGGGATTATCGCAACAATACCGAAGCTTACCGGACGATCGCCAAAATTTTGAAAGATCTCGAAGATCCCTATACCCGCTTTTTGCCTCCGCAAGAATTTGCTATTCTGACCAGCCAAACCTCGGGGGAGGTGTCCGGGGTGGGGATTCGCATTCTTTTGGACAAACGCAGTAGTGATTTGGTGGTGGCCGATGTGCTGCGGGGAACCCCGGCCATGGAAGCGGGCATTCAACCTGGCGATCGCATTGTCCGGATTGACGGCAAACCTACGGCTTTGATGGGTTTGGATCAAGCCACTGAAGCCATTCAAGGGGAAATTGGTACAGAACTTAACTTACAATTATCCCGCCCCAAAAAAGGGGTGTTTAGCGTGACGTTGACGCGGCAAAACATCGAACTAGATTCGGTTACCTATAGCATCAAAGAAGAAGGGGAACTGCGGGTGGGTTATATCCGCCTAGATGAGTTTAGTTCCCACGCCGCCGAACAAATGGAAGCGGCCATTAATGAGTTAAATCAGGCGAAAATTACGGGTTTTGTGATGGA
>JBJOGT010000353.1:0-4820 GCA_046048115.1 Cyanobacteriota bacterium
TAGACTGGGGAATATAACCCAAATTATTTTGCCAAGCCCGCAGGTTTTGATAAATAGATTGCCCATCCACTCGAATATCCCCCGATGTGGCCTCTAGCAGTCCTAAAATCACATCGACCAATGTGGTTTTTCCTGCGCCTGATTTACCAATAAATGCCACTGATTCCCCTTTTTTTACGTTTAAATTAATTCCCTGAAGCGAATCAATTGTAGTACCGGGATAACGATAGGTTAAGTTCTCAATCGCAATTTCATCCCGAAAAGGTAGAACTTCTCGGATTGTTTTTGTGTCGTTTTGCTGATGTTTGACTAACCAAGACCGTTGATGATCTTCTCCAATGACGACAGCAATTTCTTGAAGATCATTGTAGATCGCTTCAATGGAAAAGCTGGTTTGCTTCATAGTAGCGTAGGAGTTAATAATAAAATTGGCTGAAGGGATAATTCTCAAGGATGCCACAGCAAAAACGGCTAGGATACCAGCATTGTTGTCTTGATTTTGGGATGGAAAAAGTGTTGAAATTAAGGCAATAACAATAATTAAAGCAATCAGGCTAAAACGGATAGAACTTGCCGGAAACTCACGCCAAATTGTTACCCTTGATGTATATTTAGCTAATTCAAATGCTTGGGAAGAAACCAGGCGATCAAAATAGGATTCAGACCCAATTACTCGGGTATCTTTAATACCACCAATGGAATGATTGATCAGTTTAACAATTTGCTGGCTAGTCAGCACCATTTTCCTGCCCCACGCTTTGACTCGTTTACCAAAGTACAAAGAAAATAAAATTGGCGGTAGAATCATCAGAGCAATTAGGGTCAAGAGGGTGGCATCAACGAAAAATAGTAGTAGAAACATTGCTGTCAAAACAATGGAACTAGTAATGATTTTTAAAAGACTGGCGAGAAAGACCCCATAAGCGTTGGTTTCCTGGATGACATGGGTGATAATTGAGGCGGAATTTTTATTTAAGTGAAATGTATAGGGAGCAAACAAATAAGAGTGCATTAATCGCCGGATCAAGACTGCACGACTGCCACTGACAAAGGTTGTGATTTTCCATTGGGAATAGAAATAGAGGACAAATTGAACTGCAAAAATCAGTATCAGTGAAAGCCCATAAACAAGGATAATAGTTTTATTTTCAGTGATTCCTAATTTCACAAATTGTTCAACGACAAAATTGTTAGTGCCTTCTGATTGCTTGGTGACTAGGCTAACAAATGGCTGTAATAATCCAATACCAACAAAATCAATAATGGTGACGACAAAAAATAAAAATAATGCAATAAAAAAATTTCTTCGGCGATCGCCAATAATATAAAAAATCTTAGACAGAGTTTCAAACATAGAATAATACCGATGATAGCGCCGTCAATTATTATATTCTGACAGGGATAATTCGCAAGTTTTAGTTTTATGACTGTGGTCAATATCCCGTTTTAGACAATCTCCATACCATTATCAATCGGAATAACCAGAGTCACGGTTCACAATTAGTTAAAGTGGATTTGATCAAGAACAATACGTCTTTGTTCCCAATTGTGTATACGGTTAACAGCGCAGGGTATGTTGCCTAATTAACATTTAGTGCGTCCAAGGGACTAAACTCGGAAAGGCGGGTTACCTTTCATGTCATGATTGCCAATGTCTAGGGCTAGGACAAAAAGGTACTGATTTTTACAAAAAAACTTTTAAAGAACATGCTACAAGTGTCAAGCTAGCATTATAACTAGAAACAACGACTAGATTATTGCACGAGGAGTACCAAGTTTGAAAAAAGTAGAAGCGATTATTCGCCCCTTTAAGCTAGACGAAGTCAAAATCGCGCTGGTGAATGCGGGAATTGTCGGTATGACGGTTTCCGAAGTCCGGGGCTTTGGCCGCCAAAAAGGTCAAACAGAGCGTTATCGCGGCTCTGAATATACGGTTGAGTTTCTCCAAAAGCTCAAAATTGAGATTGTTGTCGATGAGGAGCAAGTTGACATGGTAGTTGACAAGTTAGTCTCGGCGGCACGAACGGGAGAAATTGGTGATGGCAAAATCTTTATCAGCCCAGTGGATTCGGTTGTGCGAATTCGGACGGGGGAAAAAGATACAGAAGCCATCTAGGGCAATTTTTAGATGGTTTTTAGCCCAGAACCTTTGAAACTTTTCTCATGCTGGGCGGTACCGAATAGGGTAGTCATTCCTGTTGACTGTCTATGGTTAGCCACTGGGGAAGGAGTTTGGCAAAGGCTTTTCCTCGGTGGCTGTTTTCTTTCTTTTGGCTGTCAGTCATTTCTGCAAAGGTTTTTTGGCACGCTGTTACCCAAAAAATTGGGTCGTAGCCAAATCCATTGTCTCCCTGGGGGGCTCGTAGGATTTCCCCTGGACAAATGCCTTCACTGGTTAAACGAATATCTCCCCTGGGGTCGGCGATCGCCACGGCACAGACAAATTGGGCTTGGCGGTTGGGTTCATCCCCCAGTTCTGTGAGTAAACGTTGAATTCGCTCCGTATCAGTGGGGCCATAACGGGCAGAATAGAGACCTGGTGCTCCGTTTAAAGCATCAACCGCTAATCCCGAATCGTCGGCGATCGCCCATTGATTAAGGGCTTTAGCAACCTGAGAAGCCTTAAGGCAAGCATTTTCCATAAAGGTGCTACCGACTTCTTCAATTTTCAGCTCAGCGGGCTTTAACGCCAATTGACAATGGACAGATCCTAAATAAGCTTGCATTTCTCGGAGTTTACCGGGATTGTCCGTGGCGACCACTAAAGTTAACACAGGGTTTCGCGCCTCATCTCGATGGGAATAATGACCGTTTACCTTGAATAATTAGCAAACCGTCATGGTGAATCTTCATGTTATTCTGTATCTAAACATGCTGGTGTAGCTCAGGGGTAGAGCAGCTGATTTGTAATCAGCCGGTCGCAGGTTCAAATCCTGTCACCAGCTTTCTAAGGTTTCTGTACATTCACTATATATCCATCACCGTTAACAAATTGAGTGTCGCCATCACAGGTCTTACCTCTGTCTTAACAGTTTAGGTTGTCTCTTATGCGGAAAAGTACCTCTAGAGCGCGTTTGAGCAGTGGAAGGGTAGACAATAGATGGGGTAGAGCAACAAGCGTAGAGGAAAGCAAAATGACCAAAACCCAAAAAGGGGTCGTGTTCTGAAGGCGGCGATCGTTCCCACCATATTTCATAACATTGCCCATCACCCACAGCAAATCTCCATTGCGACCTCGTCGAGCAATTTTCGCGCAATGTTTCGATGGTCGGTGAGCATGGGCATTGTCAGCAATTTCTTCAGCCTCCGGCACAACCCTTACTTTTTCTCGAAAATCAAAAGTTGAGTCGTGGCTAAGTCAGCAGACAAATTAAAACGATAAGCCAGATTATTTAACCGCAAGAGAAAGTTTCTTGGCATTCCCCCTAACCGCCGTTGGATTTCTGATAGTTCCCCAATTTGGGAATACTTTAGGGTGAAATCCTTGGCAGTAAGATAGTCAGAAATTGCTTTAGCATCAAATCTCCATACCCAGAGCTTCTCGTCATTCATGTCGTACCACACACCATCACCCAGCGGAAGGTGTTGTAGCCCCATAAGTGGTTTCCTCATCACGAATCGGATGAAAGACTCTATCTTATGATCCACTGCTGTCTTATTGGTTATATAAAGCGCCAACTTACCTCCCGGCTCAACAATACGAGCAAGCTCATCAAGGGCTTTTTCAGCATCTGGAATATGGATAATAACTCCCCAAGAAAAAACATAACGAAATGAGTTATCTGGAAAATCAAGCTTGGTTAGATCCTTTTGATAAAACTCTATCTTATCAGCGACATTTTGCGACTCCGCACGTTGTCGAGCTTCGCAAAGCATCGTATCAGAGATATCAATTGCACAAACACGATAACCTGCTTTTGCCGCTCTAATACTATGTACGCCTGGTCCACATCCAGCATCAAGGACTGTTGCCCCAGCTTCAACTCCCATCATCTTGAGCATATCCACAACTGCGGAATCATAAAGCTTTAAGGCAATGGGATGGTAGTAATCGTCGTCCCATTGCTCTACGGTAGATTTTGCTTCAAAGACTTCTGTCATGTGATTTACTCCATTAAATAGTTACTGATTATTGACTTTTTGGGCTTGTCGTTTGACGGGCGAAAGTCATGATTACTGAAAGGAAAGGCAAGCGGATATTAGATCTTGGTCTTGGCTATGGAATGTCGTACGAAAAGTAAAACAAGGTTTTCCAAACCAGCTTCTAAGTAACCAGATGCTTTACAAATACATAAAATTATGCACCTAAAGTTAGTTATTTTCACCCTGGCGGTAGACCAGCGTGTGCATTGTTAACGGAGGATTATAGGGAAAATTTCCTTATAAGACTCTTTAAAGCAACGATATGCGGGAAACCCGTATATATCACTCCACTTAGGACTGATTGCAACAGGATTTGAGTATATCATTTGCAAAAATGTGTTAGGGGGATTTAGTGCCACTAAAGGTACTGGGGATTGTCATTTCTTAGGACTGAAAGACAATATTTTGAAATATTACCTCTAGTTTGCTAGCCCGGATCAATCCCTAACCGATCTGCACGAAGCCATAACTTGATCTGAGTAAATCTAGCATTAGGCGATCGCCCCTTTCTCCAGCGCCGCCCTATCCTGAAATGCCTTGACTAACCGGGACTTGAGGGATTCGACTAATGAATGTTCTGGTTGCCCCAGAAACCGCTAGGATTATGGGCGGGTCTTCATTGCCGAGGGTTACAGTGGGAGAAGCAAAAATGACAGACGACAAACTGGTAAGTAAAA
>JBJOGT010000354.1:0-18060 GCA_046048115.1 Cyanobacteriota bacterium
CGTGGTAGTGGCCGGTTTGGCCATGGATTTTGGTTTAGGCGGACGAGCGATAGACAGGCTTACTAGGGTTTGTTTCGGTGCCAGATCACCATCGATATCGAGATCATCATCATCCTCATCAACTTTAACGGGACGACGCTTGCCTTTAGCAGCGGCTTTTGCCTTGTTGGCCTTTTCCTCCTCGTCATCTTCCCATTGGTCTTGTTTCCCTAACCGAGGAGGGGTCGGGCGCTTGAGCTTGGGTTTAGGTTTTTCGCTGAGAGTCTCATCAATCTCAACCGTGTCGTCGTCGGATTTTGCACGACTCAGGGGGGGGAATTCTAGCAGTTCTGGTAGATTATCATCCTCTTCGGGTTGGGGGGGTTTGGGGCGACGCAGTTCAACCTTTGGTTTGGGAGGTTCTGGAATCGCAACTACCGTTTTTTCATTGGCGGATTTCGCTTGGCCTCGGCTATCCTTTAAGCTGACGACTTCAGGACGATTGATCTTGGGTTTGGCGGGTTTATTATCGCCAGGAGCACCTTTGCTAGGGGGAGCAACGCGACTGGGCGGACTCGCTAAACGGGGAGCGGGGGCGGAGGGAGTAGGGACTTTCTTGTCCGTAGGGGGAGGAGCTACCTGGCGCTGGGGTGGCCCTTGTAAATTGGGGACTGGTACTGTGGGGGGCGCGGCGGGGGGATTCGGGGCGGGGGGCTCTGGGCTTCCTACTTTAGCTGGCCGATCCTCTAATTGGGGGGGACGGGCGACTTTGGCCACAGGGGGCTTCGCTGGGGGGGAAGGGGGCGTAGGCGATTTGGGAGACTGCAAGACGGGACGAGGGGTCGGGCGCTGGGGAGAGGGGGCGGTGGGTCGATTTTGTTTGTGGTGGATGGCCAAAATTTGCTGTTTGTGCTCTACTTTTTCGGGGGCTTTGGGTTTTCTGGGGTGTTGAGGGGTTGGGCTAGCGCTAAATTTGGGTGCTGCTGCTTTAATCCGTTCTGAGTCTGATTCGCTAATGGTACTGCTATGGCTTTTAACGGCAATATTTAACTGCTCGCAGATGTCTAAAATATCCCGATTCTCCAGATTTAACTCCTTTGACAGGTCATAAATTCTTACTTTGGCGTTGTTCATCCACTGTCCCCCTGACTAATGATCCATAAAATTAATAAATGACAAATTGGTGTAATTAAGCGCAAGTCTTGACTGCACAGGTAAGCCCTTAACGTGTCCTAGGGGCGATCGCCCCTTGAGTTAATCTAAGCAAGAATAGCAACATGCCAAAATAATGAATGGTTTTTCTCCTATGCTAGCGACAAATCTCGTCTTCAGGGCGATGGCCACAGGAATCAGCGAGAAAAAAGTGGGCTTTCCCGCTGTGATCAGTTAGGTCAATGGGACGTCAGAAGGCGAGATTCGAGTTGGTTAAACAGGGTTTCAGGCACTGGGCAACGGAGGGAACGTCCGAGTAGATTTTTATGACGGGCCTTCCCTAGGCAGTGTTCAGTGGGGCATAAATAGGCAGAGCGTCCACTGCCGTGATCTAATTGTACAGTTCGGGATGAATAGACTCGGACAATTCGCCAAAATTCCCGACGGTGGGCAACTTTTCGACAACTCAGGCAGCGACGAAATCCAGGGGGCATAGGCGAATAATGGGCATCTCTACTTAGTTTAGCTTAGGGATTCTGCCGTTTTAGGTAACTTGTCTAATCCGCTTCCTCCTCCTCATTTTCCTCCTCCTCATTTTCCTCCTCCTCACCTTCATCGTAGTCATCCTCTTCGTAGTCATTCTCTTCAAGATTTTCTAATTCATCGTGAATTGAGTCTCCCACTTCAAGGGGTGTTTGAGACTCTGTCAGAGGTGTTTCGAGGGAATCCCCTTGATTTTCAAAGTCTTCATCGTCCTCATCGATGTATGGGTATAACTCAGCCAAAACCGCTTCTTTGGCGGCTAAGGCGGCCATTTCGGCTTCAAGTTTAGCTTGGGCTTCTTGTTCCTCGGCTTCCCGTTCAGCCCGGAGCTTGGCGGAGGCTTCGGCCCGTTCCAAAATGGATTGCTCGATCGCCTCCTTATCCCGGGCATAGGTTTCGGGATCTTTGATGTCGATTTTCCAACCGGTTAAACGGGCAGCGAGGCGCACATTTTGTCCTTCCTTACCAATGGCTAAACTCAATTGATCCTCCGCCACAATGACCAGGGCATGGCGTTCCTCAGCATGAACAAGATAAACCTGGTCAACCCGTGCTGGACTCAGAGCTTGGGCAATATAGGTTGCGGGATCGGGAGACCAGCGAATGACATCAATTTTTTCCCCCCGTAACTCATTGACCACCGCATGAATCCGTGACCCCCGTGAACCAATACAAGCACCAACGGGGTCTACATCCCGTTCCAAGGTGTCTACCGCAATTTTTGTCCGGGGACCCACAGACCGCGAGGGGGGATTGGCTTCCCGAGACACCGCTACAATGCGGACAATTTCTTCTTCAATCTCCGGCACCTCTACGGTGAATAATTCCACCACTAACCCGGCAGCAGCACGGGACACAATCAACTGGGGACCCCGGTGAGATCCTTCGCGCACCCGTTTGAGAAACACTTTAAAGGTGGCGTTGGCTCGGTAATTATCATTGGGTAATTGTTCGCGTTTGGGTAGTTCTGCTTCTACTTCTGGTTGGCCAAAACTACTTTGTACGGCAACGATGACCGATTGGCGCTCAAAGCGTAACGCCCGGGCATTCAACACCGTTCCTTCTAGATCTTGAAATTCTTCTTGAATAATTTTGCGTTGCTGATCCCGTAATTTTTGCAGCAAGACCTGTTTGGTTTGAATGGCCGCCATACGTCCAAACTCTTGTTGTTCGGGGGTCACATCCAAAACAACTTCGTCCCCTAACTGGGCTTCGGAGGCCACTTCCAGGACTTCATTGAGGGAGATTTGTTGATCGGTATTTTCTACGGCTTCCACAATGCGTTTGGTGGATAGCACCCGAAAGCCTTCTTCTTCCGTATCCAGTTCTACTTCAAAATTATTGAAATATTCTTCCGGAAATTGGTGCCCCATTAACTGCGATCGCCGATAGCGTTCATAACCTTTCAAGAGGGCTTCCCGCAAGGCGTCTTCCACCGCCGATGGCGGTAGATTATTGCGTTTACTAATTTCCTCAATCATGGCCGGTAAACCCGGTAAACTCACAAGCGACATGCAAAATCCTCCAAAAAATTAAACACTGCTCAGGGGCAGCACCCCCACAACCCATTGTTTTGTCAATCCTTAAATCCCATTAATTCGGCAATTTCACCGTAATCCCCGCCGTTAATGGAATGGCGATCGTTCTTCCCTTAATGCTTAAATAAACCGCCTCCGTATCCCGACCCTGTAAGCGCCCTTGCCATTGGTGTTGCCCTTGGTATGGATTACGACTGATCACGATAACTTCAAACCCTTTAAAGGCAATAAAATCCCGGTCTGAAACGAGTTGTGATGAAATGCCCGGGCTGGACACTTCCAAGACGTAGGCATTGGGGATCAGTCCACTTTGTTCCAACTGGGCATCCAGTTCTCGGCTGAGGGCTTCGCAATCCTTAAGGCCCGTGTCTTGTTGAAGATTACGAATGTCTATGCGTAAAGTGGGAGGACGTTTATTGGTTTGAAATACCGCATCTACCACTTCCAGACCCAAGCCTTCAGCAATGGGTTGTGCTAATGCAAGGATGGCGGGAATTACAGGATGGGTCATTACAATTAGGCATAAAAAAAGCGGGGAAAACCCACTTCTGGAAAAAGTCCAAGATTGGGGTAGATGACACCATTGCCAACCTACTTGTGATCAGTCTAGCAAATCCCTCGGCTCTCTCTTCATTCCGAGACAAATTTGTTACTGACGCTTGGGAGGGGAGACTGGCGGCGGCGTAATGCGCCAACGGACTAAAAATTGGTCGATGCGGCGGAGGGTTTGGAGATCGGTGAGGGGAAGCTCAGACCCATTGAGGGCATGACCGGATGAATCAGCCCCAGGGGCTGCATTATCTTTTAAAAAAGAAAAGGCTTGGCGGATGAGTTGGGGATGGGTATCCACCGGCGCAGAAAAATGACAGGCAATTAAGCGTTCTATGGGCCATTGAGCCAAGGTTTCCACCCAAGTAAGGACTTGTTGGGGGGCCCGATTTAAAATTAATGTTTGGAGAATGGGGGCAACGCGCAACTGCCCTTGACCTTGGAGTTGGGTGAAAGTGTCTCGCCAATGGGGTTGCCAGTGGAAAGGATATAAGCCGAAGTAATTGTTTGGACGGCGATCGCCAACCTGTTGAGCGGCCTGCCAAACGGTTTTCCAGTCAGGAACATCGAGGGTACTGGCCTGAAAATACAGGGTAAACAAACAGATCCGTTGCCAGCCCTTGGCCCGGTTAGCGGGAGTATCCTCCGGGCGATCGCCAGCCTGATCTTTAGCGTGGAACAGTAGGGGGGTGGGATCGAGTTCTAGAACAGGGGGGGGATTTTCGGAAATTGACAGTAACGTATCGGTGACCAGCAGGCTCTTGCTGGGCCAATGGAAAAATGCCACTTCCCCAAACTCCCCAAGGCGTAAATCTAAGGGGCCGAGATAGGCATAATCAAACTCGGCCGCAAAGGGGGTTTGACTGCTATCGGCGGGTAGAACCTGGGTGCGACCGGCGGGAAAGCCTAGCCAGGTTAACGGTAATTTAACGGGGAAACTCCACTGATCCGGGGCAACATAAACCATTGCTTGGGGACAATGCCGGGCCATGGGACCAACGTTGACCTTATGCTCAAGCCCGGAAATAGTGGGCAGAATAATATATTTTACTGGACCATATTTGGCGGTTAGTTCCCCCAATAGCCGTAAACATTCCTTTGTCGGAGCGATGGGGGCATAAATTAACAATCCCCCCGTATTCAAGCGGATCACGGTCATGCGAATGGGCACAACGACAAAAAAAATACCTTGAACCTGCTCGAACAGCCAAATGGTATCCGGGACCACTTCCCGCCGCAACGTTTGCCGTTGGCCATAGGGATAAATCGGCACCAAATACCAATAGGGCCAGGACTGATCTCGGTGCTGATGATCAACAGCGGTTGAAAATTGAGAGGGCTTAACGGTCATTGCCGCATCAACTTAAGGCTAGATAATTAAGGCTAGATAGGGATGGTGAAAACCTAGGACTTGGAAAAACCTAAGCCATTTTCTTCCCCATAGCGTTCCATGAAGCGCATAAACCGATCCCATTCTGCTTGGGAATTGAGAATGAGGGTGGCTTCGATCGCCGTAGGTCGGCCATTGACAAATTTACCTTTGACTTCCCGGGTAATAATTTCCCCTTCATCATCGATTAAGTACATGCCGGTGATGTCGTCGGTACTTTCTTTCGCTAAAATTGTCGGTTCAAAGAAATAAAATTTTGCCATCCCGCTGGGGCCATTCTTCGACTTGCTTAACCGCACTTCTGGTACAACTGGTTCGGCGACACCTTTGGAAAATTGAATTTCAGCCATGCTTATTATCCTTAAATGACATTATTGACATTATTTTTGTTGACTTCCCATCATGGCACAAATCCTGTTAGTCACCCAAACACAAGACCATGGGATTGCTTGAAGCCCACGTTCATCATTTGTTAAAAACCTGGCAACAACAACAGGGCGTTACCCCTTGGCCCCATGCCCTGACCATGGGACGTTTGGTATCCCGGGCCCTGCGTTTGCGGCGATCGGCTCTGATCCAAACGGGTTGTTTACCATCCCTTTATGGGGTGAGTTATTTGTTGCCCTGCCTTCTCAGTGATCAGCCCATTCGTTTGGTGACAACGACCCATCGTCGGGAAAAGATAGTATGCGACATACTGCCTGCGCTAAAAACATGGTTATCAACGACAGCAGCGACCAAGGATGACTCCCTGGGCTGGCTAGAAATTTTGACACCACAACAATGGTTACAAGACGGAGCCCTTGAATCCCCAGATTTAAAACCGGTCTTGACAGTGATCGAGCAAGGGGAATATCTGGAGGATTGGACACGGCAGATTTTTTCCCATCACCTTGACTGGTCTGGACTCCAATCTCTCTTTACCCAAGATCCCCAACGACGAGATGATGCCCTAACCCATTGGAGCCGCTTGAGTCAATCGCTCTTTTCCCGTCCGCCCAATCCCCATGGCTGTTATTTGCTAGATACCGATGATATCCAAGCATTACGGGCGGCCATTCTCCAGTACGAGACCGGGGTTAAGATGGGGTTGCACGATCAAGGCGGCGATCGCCCGGAGAGCCATAATCCCACTCCCCCGCAACAAGTCAGTCAATTTTGGCAATTCTGGCAAGCCCATCCTGATAATCATCTCCTTTGGGCCGAGGTTGACCGTCGCCAAGGTCGCATTAACCTGCACCTAAGTCCGATTGATGTCAAGCCCTGGTTAAGTCCGATCTGGAGAGGAAAGCCGCCGTCCCGACCGAGTTCATCCCCTTCGGCCAATCCCGAGCCATCCGCGGCCTTTTTGGTGATGGGCAGTTCTTTAGATGTTGATAAAACAGCCCCTACTTTTCGTAAAACCCTGGGCTTGCCCGACGATTTACTCTGTCTAAAATTTATTCCCCACCGTGCCCAAGATGCTTTGCCCATTTATTCCCCCGATCGCCTGCCTTTACCGAATACACCAGCCTTTCAACCAACGTTATTGGCGGAAATTACCGCCCTCTTGCACCAGGTATTGACCCTTGCACCCCAGTCATTTGTGGTGATTTTATTGGATGATCTACCCCTCAAAGCCCAGTTAGGGAGTCAACTGGCGGCGGAGTTTGGATCGGCGGTAAAAGTTGAACCCCCGGTGGGGGCAAAAATCCCCCGTATTTTAGTCGGAGGCTGGCGATACTGGCGTGACCATCAAGAATGCTTTCCAGCGCCCCAAATACTCATTTTGGGAACCCTCCCCATCCCGTCCCTAGAACACCCGTTGGTCGCTAGTCGGGTGCAGTACCATAAACGTCATCATCAAGACTGGTTCCGGAATTACTTATTGCCATCGGCTTTGAAAGATCTACAGCAGGCTATTTTTCCCCTGCGAGAAGTTGGTGGAGTCTTGGTTATTTTGGATAATCGGGTTAATTCCCGGAGTTATGGCCGCGAGGTGTTCCGGGCCCTAGCTCCCTATGCGAAAAGCGCTTATTTTGATCGGGATGGTTGGCGATCGCCGTAGTTTTTATCCCTATTGGATATTTCATTCTTTGATGTCCATGGAAATTGACTTAGATTTGCAGCCCTTGTCTGTAAATTGCTATAGTCTTTAGGTCTTAAATGAAACGTTTCTATGGCTTGGCTCAACGTTGTTTTAATGCTAATCGCCCTTCTTTGGCTGATTCCTAGCCTAGTACTATTGGTGGAATGTGGAAGCGCAGTACTATTTAGTGGCAAAAGCAAAGGTAATCACCTTTCCCCACCCCCGTCTTTAATAAACTATAAAATCCTGATCCCGGCCCATGATGAAGCAACGGTGATAAGTATAACTTTGGAATCGCTATTAACTCAGGTTGATTCTCCCAGTCAAATTTTAGTGATTGCGGATAATTGCACCGACCGCACCGCCGACATTGCCCGTCACTATCAGGTTGAAGTTCTAGAACGGCAGAATAGCGATCGCCGGGGCAAAGGATTTGCGCTGGATTTTGGCATTAACGCATTGAGTTCAAACCCCCCAGACGTTGTTATTTTTATGGATGCAGATTGTGTGGTGGAACCAGGGGCGATCGCCGCTTTAGTAACTGAAGCTCAGACTCAACAAAAACCAATTCAAGGGTTGTATTTGCTCGAAAAACCCCAAAATGCGACCCCCAAAGACACCATTTCTGCATTAGCGTTTTTGGTCAAAAACTGGGTTCGTCCGGCGGGTTTAGCGGTGTGGAATTTACCCTGTTTGTTAACCGGAACTGGCATGGCATTTCCCTGGCAGATTATTCGGCAAGCCACCTTAGCCAGCGACAACATTGTCGAAGATATGCAACTGGGTCTGGATTTGGCGATCGCCGGTCATCCCCCCCAATTTTGCGAAGCCGCTAGGGTAACGGGCATTTTACCCCAACAAGAACAAGCCGCCACCAGTCAGCGCACCCGCTGGGAACACGGTTACATTCAAACGTTATTAAAGCAATGTCCCCGCCTAGTCAGTCAAGCCATTAAACAAAGACGGTTTGATCTCCTGGCCCTAGCAGCGGAAATTAGCGTCGTGCCCCTTTCTTTATGGGTCTTAATGTGGTTAGGGGGATTAACCCTGAGCCTAGTGGGTTGGGGAATTGGGGCTTCCTCTCTACCTACCCTATTATTGGGACTGGCGGGAGGCTGTTTTGCGATCGCCGTCATCAGTGCCTGGGCAAAATTTGGGCGAAAAGCAATTCCAGCCAAAACCCTATTAGCCGTCCCCTTTTACGTGCTGTGGAAAATCCCCTTATATTTCGCCTTTTTGGTGAACCGCCAATCCCAATGGGTACGCACGGAAAGAGATGTATCTTAGTTGCTAAACCCCTTGCCGCGATTATCGGACGGTAAGCTCAGACAATGATTTAATTGCTCCCGCAATTTGTCGTGATCCAAATTTTGGCCAATTAACACCAATTGATTAGACTTTTCCCCTTTCCATTGGTCATCCTCAATGCTGAACCGTTTACCGCTGAGGTGAAAAATATGGCGATTAGGGCTTTCATTGAACCACAGCACCCCCTTAGCCCGGAAAATATTCGGCGTTAATTGATTATCCAGAAAATACTGGAACTTACGAATGGAAAACGGCTTATCACTCCGGAAAGACAAGGACGTAAACCCATCCATTTCTAAGTGATCGCTGGCATACTTGGGCCCGTGGGCATGATCATGGCCGTGGTGATGATTGTGATCATGATGGTGGTGACCATGGCTGTGGTCATGGCTGGGATCTTGGCAATCCGGTTCACACTCAGTACCGTGGTCATGGTGATGATGGGAATGGTCATGGTCGTGCCCGGACTGATCTACAAAATCAAAATATTTATCCGATTCAAACAGCCCGACACTCAAAATCAACGGCAACGGTACTTGGGATTTACTCGTCCGTAAAATTCTGGCCCCTTCTTTCATATCCCGTAGGCGGACTTCCAAAGAATCCACATCGGCTTCGTCAACTAAATCCGTTTTATTGAGGACAATAATATCGCCGTAGGTAATTTGGCTTTGGGCGGCTTGGCTATTAAACAAATCCAGGCTGAAATTTTCGCAATCCACCATGGTCACAATGGAATCCAGGCGGGTCATATCCCGCAATTCTGTACCCAAGAAAGTTAACGCCACGGGTAAGGGATCAGCTAAGCCTGTGGTTTCCACCACCAAATAATCGACCTTCTCTTCCCGCTCTAAAACCTTGTAAACAGCTTGGATCAAATCTTCGTTAATGGTGCAACAGACACAGCCATTGCTTAATTCCACCATGTCGTCTTCGGTGGCGATAATTAATTCATTATCAATGCCAATTTCGCCAAATTCATTGACTAAAACGGCTGTTTTTAATCCCTGTTGATTACTAAGGATATAGTTCAATAATGTGGTTTTGCCACTGCCTAAAAAGCCGGTGATGATGGTAACGGGGAGTCCTTGCTTGGGGGCGGTAAGGGCCGACGGGGATGTTACAGCAGGGTCAACGGTGGCCATAGGAATTGATTAGGAGTGAATTATCAATAAAGTTTAGTTTTTAAATCCTATCACACGCCTAGGGCTAGATGGGGCGAGGGGGATTTGATGGTCTGAATCACCCCTGGGAATTGGGGGAAGGATCAAATAATGCCCTAAGAAGTGACATTAAAAAACGTACGGGAAACTACATCTAAATACCTAACAACTGTCTCTTCGGGAAAGTTTGATGCAAAGAAATCTAAAATTACCCCTGACAAGATACTTTTATAGTAAAGGTTAAAAACAGTCTTGACGTAGCATAATTTAGAGGGTTATTTATTGTAGATTATTGAGTTATTTAGTCTTGGCATTGATTTTTGTTTGTGTCATTGTTTTTCCTTTCTTATCTTTTTTATGCATTGTAAAAAATCTTTGTTTGTTAGCAGTTTAACTGTATTTTTGCTGGGAACTTCCTTCGCTCCAATGATTGCCGTCGAATTTAGGACAATTAAGTCTGCTGATGTCGGCGCTAAGATCCCTGAGATAACCCAGGCTCAACCCGACAATAATCCGCAAATTACTGTCCAAGATTTAGAAGGATTTGATGGCATTATTACCGCCCTCAACGTGACCCCGGACGGCAAATATTTAGTCGTTGGTACTGGCAATAATCAGATTAATTTATTGGACATTGCCCAACAAACCGTTATTTATTCCCAGGTCAGTGAGGTCAATGATTTTAGTGACATTGCCATTAGTCAGGACGGGCAAATGATGGCGATCGCCGCTGGCAATAATGTGGATCTGCGACGGGTGAGCGATGGAGAACGGCTCAGATCCCTGGGGGGTCACACAGAAAGGGTCAGTGGTATGGCCTTCAGTCCCGATCAAAAAATCTTAGTCAGTGTTAGTGGCGGCGATCGTACCATTCGGGTTTGGGATGTGGAGTCTGGCCAATTATTGGAAACCCTCGCCGATAATATTGGCCCCACCACCAGTGTGGCTTTTACCCCCGATGGTCGTCTCTTTATTACCGGGGCCATTGGCGGCGATCGTACCATCAAATTCTGGGATGCCCAAACCCTTGAATTACGGCAAACCTCGGAACAACAACCCGGATTCATCAATGGCTTAGCGGTAACCCCCAACGATGCCAATCTCGTAGCGGCGGTACGCAATTTCGTTAAAGTCTGGGATTTAAGTAACGGTCAAGAACTCCATTCCACCAAAGGGCCAAGCTTGGAAATTAATACCATTGCTGTTTCCCCCGATAGCCGCTTAGTGGCCACCGCCAACAAGGAGGGCAATATCATGCTGTTTGATATTGCGACGGGACAAATGATTTCTACGTTAAACGGCCATAAAGGTTGGGTGCTCTCCCTAGCATTCAGTCCCGATGGGAAGACGTTGTACAGCGGCGCGGAGGATAAGACGGTCAAAATTTGGCAGATCCAATAAACAATTGGGAGGCAATACTTAGGCAGTTGTCCGCAACAACCAAATTCCTGTACTTGTGATCCCGGTGTCATCGGGCTGCACCCATAAAAAATGTAGTCCCTTGGCAGCCTGTTTGCGCTGACTAAACACAGCGGCGGCGATCGCCATTTCGGGATCGGTAAAGGTGGCCACAATCCAGCGGTCAACTTCTCCTGTTCTCAACACCAATCCCCCCGATCGCCGAGGATCATCAGCAACGTACATTAAGGATTGGGGCTGTTGATCCGCTAACCACTGTCCCAGGGCGCGGGCCTGACGACCGGCATAGATGACCACGCCAGGAATAGGTAAATCAGCGGCTAATCCCAACGGCAATGGCCATAAATGATCCGGTAAAGACTGGTAACGCATCGGTTGGGCCGTAAAGGCTGCGTATAAATCCTGGGCGGCGATCGCCATAAAGCGCCATTGGTCTCCCCAAAGGGATTCAGGTAAGGGTTGGGGCGGGGGTAAGGAGGACATAACAGGGGACAGGTATCAGGTATCAGATTTCAGATTTCAGATGGGGGGCTTAGCGGAGTCGTTATACACTGAGTCTGCCGAAGTGAAGCCCAGCATTTTTGACTGTAACAAAGCGGCGATCGCCTGATGGCGGTTAAGTTTGGCAAGGGCAAGGGCGGTTAAGCCCCCCGGATTTTTGTGATGGAGTTGGATGCCGGGAATCTGTAATAGATATTTGACGGCTTCCAGTTGTCCCCGATGACAGGCCCACATGAGGGCCGTTGCCCCCTGGGAGTCGGTTTGATTGACCTCCGATCCGGCCGCTAACAGTAACGGCAACAAATTTACCTGATTCCGCGCCGCCGCCACCATTAATGCCGTTTGCCCTTGGATAAATGGTTGCCGGACATTTGCCCCCGCTTCCAGCAGTGCCGCCACGATCGCCCCTTGGGTCGGCCCGCTGATCCGATCCGTCGTCAAGGCCATCAGTAACGGAAATTCCCCCGTCGGACTCAGATTGGGATCGGCCCCCGCCGCCAACAACTGCCGCACAATTTCCCCTTCCCCGTGGGCGATCGCCAACATCAAAGGCGTATCTCCGGCTTGATTAGTTAGATTAACCGACGCTCGGGCCTGGATTAATTGCTGGACAATATCCAGATGCCCTTCCAAACAAGCTAAATGCAACGCCGTATCCCCCTGTTCGTCTTGGTAATCCACCAACCAATGGTCTTGCAAAAAGCCCTTAATCATTTGCCCTTTACCTTCGCTGGCCGCCATTAGCCAACTTTCCCCATCCAGGGGGACATTTAAGCATTGCAATAAATCTAAATTATCCTGGGCAATGACTAGGCTCAAGGGTAAATCGCCCTGGGCGTTGGGTTGATAACAATCAGCCCCATATTCCAGTAATAGCCCCAATACCAAAGGATGGTTGCCCTGAATGGCCAATTGCAGCGCAGTTGCCCCATCTTGATCCTGCTGGTTAATTTTGGCCCCAGCCCTTAATAAAATTTCCACCATGTCCCGATCGCCCCGGTAAGCCGCAATCATTAAAGCCGTACTACCATCATCATTGCCCTGATCAAGGTTTGCCCCCGCTGCGATTAACTGTTTGGCGATCGCCGTTTGGTGATGGGCCGCCGCTAACATTAACGGTGTAATCCCGTGGGGAGGGCGATCAAAGTTAACATCGGCCCCGGCCCCAATGAGTTGATCCACTATCGCAATTTGACCCGCCCCAATGGCATACAGTAAGGGCGATAGTCCCGTCTCATCCCGGCAATTGATCATTATCTGGATCGTATTTGTCCCAATTCCCTGGGAAACTATCTCCCATTGCCCTTGACGGGCCGCAGTCAGTAACGCTGACGATGTCATACCCATGTCATTAAACGCTTCGTTCGTTTTGATCGAAATAATGGCCCAAATCTTAGACACCGAAAAAAATAGCGGTGTGGGCCAATTTTACCCCGCCAACGAAAAAGCTCCCCATCGGGAGCCATAAATCATAACCAAAACCAATGCACTAAGCTTTCTTGGGGGAAAGGAACATCATCATATTGCGCCCTTCCCGCTTCGGTGCCTGTTGAATATCTGCCAGGGTTTCGAGATCCGTGGCCATGCGTTTTAACAGATCTTCCGCTAGGTGGGCATGTTGAATCTCCCGACCCCGAAAGTTAACGGTCGCTTTAACTTTGTCCCCAGCTTTTAGAAAACGCTTGGCTTGGCTAACCCGGACTTGATAATCATGCTCATCAATTTTGTAGCGCATCTTCACTTCTTTAACATCGGCTGTATGCTGCTTTTTCTTGGCTTCCCGCGCTTTTTTCTCTTGTTCAAACTTGTATTTACCATAGTCCATGATGCGACAGACCGGCGGGTCGGCCGTCTCGCTCACCAGAACAAGATCGAGCTCCCGTTCATCGGCAATATCCATGGCTTCACTGGGGGTGATAATTCCGAGCTGAGCGCCATCGCTATCAATGACTCGTATTTCAGGGAAACGGATTCGTTCGTTGATTTTAGGTAAGTCGCGTTGGGGTTTTCTTTTATCGGCCACAGGTGTTTTTTGTTGAAGTTTACGGTGTAGTGTTGGGTTTACAGATAGAAAGTGCTAACTTTGCCATTCTACCGACTCTTTTGAATTTTCGGCCCAAACCTTAAGAACCCTTAGCAAAACTCAACGGATTAACCCTTGACAGTACGAAATATGGCTTAACGCTGACAAGTGGGGAGAAAATGCTGCCGATCGCCCCAAGCTTTTGTAAAATTTGTATGTTAGGCGACTTTAGGTTTAAGTTGCCAATGTCCCCAACGACATCCCGCCACACGCCCTGATCGACCGAATCCTTAATTCTCCGCGTCAAACAATGGCCAACCGTTCTGCTGGTGCGACGATTTTTAACCCCCTCGAATGCCGTCCTGATAGTTATCAGGGTTGGTATGCCCAAGGAAATACCCTATTAGATGAAAGACGTTTCGGCGATGCGCTCATTAGTTATGAACGAGCATTGGAATATTATCCAGGGGATTATTGGGCTTGGTACAAACGGGGATTAACCCTGGAGCAGTTAAGGCGTTATACCGATGCGGCTGAGAGCTACCACAATGCCTGTGAAATTCAGCCCGACAACTACTGGGCTTGGTACGATCAAGGCTGTATTTATTTAAATGAAATTGACGATTTTGAGCGGGCAATTCCCTGTTTTCAGCAGGCGTTAAAATATCTTCCCTACGATTATTGGGCCACCTACCGGCTGGGGGAATCACATCGCTTGGCGGGTCATTACGGTGCGGCGATCGCCACCTTTGGGCAATCGTTGAAAATTAGACCGAGGGATTTTTGGGGTTGGTACCGACGGGCCGATTGTTTCCGCCGCTGGGGTCGCTATGCCGATGCGTTGCAATCCTACCAACAGGCATTGACCGTGAGACCAACGGATTATTGGGCCTGGTTCCGCCAAGGGGAACTCTGGCAAAAATTAAGTCGCTATCAAAAGGCGATCGCCTGTTATCAACGGGTATTGGATCTTGATCCCCAGGACGATTACGTTTGGTATGAAATCGCTCGCTGTCAAATCCAACAAGGCAATCCAGAGGATGCTATTTACTCCCTCAGCAAAGTTTTAGACTGGTATCCTAAAACCTATTTATCTCTCATCCAAGGGGATAGTTTATGGCAAGGCTTACAGGTTTATCCAACTTTCCAAGCCTTAATCAAAGTCGCCCGCTCCCACTGTGATCAAGACCACGATTCCCACGGCAAAGAATAGATCATGGGCACTTAGTTCGTCGCAATTCCTATTAGCCTACGGCTTCCGGGGAGAGTATCAATCGAACGGATAGCTCATTGGGCAGGGAAAAGACCGCCTTTGTCGCGCCTGACTTGCAAGCCCCTAGGTTGACTGGGCAAGGGGGCGTAACACTGCACCAGGGGTTCAGGGGGTGACGAATGGTATGGGTAAGAAATTTTTCCCATTGTGTTGCTATTCCACGTCTGTCTCCTGACCCACTTTCCTTGGATATTTAACTCTTTTGTTCCGGCGCAAAGTATAAATCATCCTATTCCTAGGGATTCGAGGGTGGCGATCGCCGCTTGTTTAGTAGCCGCTTGTTTACTATTGCCTTGACCCTGGCCGTAGGATTTACCCGCAATTTTGACCACAAACACAAATTCTTTCGCATGGGCCAGTCCACTTTCCGTCAGTAAAACATATTCCGGTAATTGGTGAGTTTTGGCCAAAGCCCATTGCTGGAGACGACTTTTGGGATCAATGGTGGGAGTCGGTCGCGGGGATTTAGCAGAGGTAGCTAATTGCTGTTGATCCTCCGCGTCTAGGAGGGGATTAAATAATGACTCTACAAATTCTGTCAGGGTTTCGATTCCCGAATCCAATAGGGATGCCCCAATTAACGCTTCCAATATATCACTCAACAACGAAACATTTTCCCGACCACCGTTATGTTCCATCCCTTTCCCTATCCGCATTTTCCCGCCAATGTCCATCTCCTTTGCCAAGCTAGCCAAGCGGGTTTGATCCACTAGTTGCGATCGCCGCCGGGTCAATTCTGCTTCACTAAAATCAGGATACCGATGGTAGAGCAATTGACCGACGATAAACCCTAAGACCGCGTCTCCCAAAAACTCTAGACGTTCATAGTGGGGATGGCCAGGATGTTCGTGACTATAGGATCGATGGGTCAGGGCGGTGAGCTTTAATTGGGCATTCTGAATGGGGGGCAAAGTCCGTTTTGACGCTGAATCAAGGAATGACATAGGGTCAATAATTGCTTCTGATGGGGGAGACTAGTATTTATGAGTAGACTCGGTAAACCCTGATATCCCAGAGTCAATGACGAAAGAACGGAGACAGGGCGGATTCATAAAAAGCAAATAGGTGCTTTCACGGACAACCCTGCCTCAGCAGGGAAGGGAAAACACCTATAGTATTAAAACTATTATAAGTAATAATCAACCCAGTATCAACGTTTGAAAACCCTTAAACAAGGCTTAAACACTGAGCCCGATTAAACACCACGCTCAATCGACCGTTGGGCTTGGGCAAATTCCAATTTGAGCCGCTTTTTCAATTTGTCGGGCACAGGGCGGGAACCATAGGAGGTGTAATATCCGGCCAGGGAATTGAGGGCAGTTTGCATGGTGGTAAAAGACCGTAGACCACCGGATTTGGTATTTTTTCGATAACGGGAAATGTAGTCGTTAATTTGGGCGCGGGCTTTATCCTGTACTTCTTGTCGGTCGGCAGCATCCGTTGGTAAATCAAGGGCTTCAGTCAGGGTTTCAATCACGGTGAGGGTATCTTGGCTGTAGTTGCCGGTTAAACCCGTACCACTATCACAGGCGGTTAAACCGATCGCCACCACCAATACTAATGCCAACACGCGGGCTAACTGATTTTGTAAAAAGGACATAACAGCGGGTTGCCTCCCTGGATCATTGCTCAATTTTTCCCTATCGTATCAGGTTAGATCCCCCCAAGAATTTACAGTTGGTTGGCATGGATGGCCGCCCCCATTAAGCCCACTTTAGGATTCATAATCACGGCGATCGGAATATTTTGCATTAAGGGGCGCATCCGACCTTTATGGTGAAATGCTTCTAGGAATTGATAGCGATCCAGCAGGGGTAAAATTTTGGCAGCAATGCCCCCTGCGATATACAACCCGCCATTGGGTAAAAGCTTGAGGGCTAAATTTCCCGCTTCGGCCCCATAGGCTGAGACAAAAAGTTGTAAAGTACGTTCTGCCAAATAATCGGTTTGTTGGCTGGCCGCTTGGGCCAGTTCGGCGGCAAGGTCAATGCTCCGTTCCCCTTGGATTAATTCTTTTTCCCATTGTTGATGGAGTTCCGCCAGGCGGGGGGATTCTTGGTCGGGGTACTGACTGCGGAGGTATTGATAAATATTCACCAAGCCCATGCCAGAAACGATGCGTTCCACCGACACCCGGGGGAGTTGATGGTTATTTTTGACCCAAGTGAGTAGTTGAAATTCTTCGGCGTTGCGGGGGGCAAAATCACAGTGGCCACCTTCGCTGTTAAACACTTGGTACTGTCCCCCGGCGTGGGGAATGATATACCCCTGCCCTAGGCCAGTTCCCGCTCCAATAATGGCGATCGCCGCTTTGGGGTCTGGCTCAATGTCTTGAAGGGGGTGTAAATCATCTCGGGTTAGACCAAGGATGCCATAACCGATGGCCGCAAAGTCATTTATTAAACTCACCGTCCGTAAATTGAGGTTTTGGGCTAGGCGATCGCCGTTCAGTTGCCAGTGTAAATTGGTTAAGTCACAGGCGTTATCCACCACTGGCCCTGCTATGCCAAAGCAAGCCTGGGTGGGTGTTGTAAGATCGGCGATCGCCTGGTGGGCTTGGTTTAAAAAGGCTTCCACCATGGGGACAAGGTCGGGAAATTGCTGACTGGAAAATTCCGCCTCATAAAGAACTGTTTGGGGGGGAATGGTTAGTCTAGGGTGATCAGCCTCCGCCTGGGCCAATCGCAAAATTGTTTTTGTACCACCAATATCCCCAGCCAGTAACGTTTTCATCATTATTTTCTCCTAAGGCCATGCCTTGCTATTTTCTATGTTATTTGTCCAACTAAAGGGCATCTGAAAAAATCTCCAGAAAATAACTAGTTAACGATCAATACCTTCGCCAATGGAAGGGAGAAAAGCTGGTTAACGGACAAAAGTTGGTTGTAGATGGTCGAAAGTTTTGCTGCGAAATGATCTCAGTCTTTTTACTTCTGACAACAGTATTACTCCCCATTCCGTCACTGCTAGGAATTAAAGGGCGATCGCTCCCTTTCTGGAGTTTTGACAAAAAGATTTTTTACGCTATATATGGTGTTTATTGAGGAAATTCAAGCACTACAGATAGTGTATTTTCTCAAATAGTCAAAACTCCAATTTGGTTGGCGTTTCAGGATTAGCACCGATTAAGTTTTACTGAACGCCACTGCCTTTA
>JBJOGT010000355.1:0-3803 GCA_046048115.1 Cyanobacteriota bacterium
TCATAACACAAAATATATCACAATATCAAAAACCATTACAGAATTTAAAACAAAAAAACAAAATAAAGGCAGTGGCGTTCAGTAAAACTTAATCGGTGCTAATCCTGAAACGCCAACCAAATTGGAGTTTTGACTATTTGAGAAAATACACTATCTGTAGTGCTTGAATTTCCTTGATAAACACTATATATAGCGTAAAAAATCTTTTTGTCAAAACTCCAGAACCAAAGGTAATTGTATGGATTTTTAACGCTAAAGGTACTGGCAAACTCAATTACCTAAGACGCCATGCGGGACAGGATTTTTTGCACAATATCCATTCCCGTTACTGCTTGCCAACCAAATAAACCAATTAACGTCACATTGAGGGTAATGTGTGCCACCCGTGCCACATCATTGCCTTTCTGCATCCAGGGGACGAGGGCCGCCGCCACCGCAATCAAGGCAGTCATGGCTAATCCCACGAGAAGGTGGGGGCCAACAAAGAGTTTGCCATTGTTAATATAGGTAACTGCCATACCACCAATGGTTCCCAACACCATCAATGACAATAGTAGGGAACCAAGAATAAAATGCTTGCCTTTGACATCTTTCTTGATTAATTCCTGGCGTTTTTCCTTTTCCGCTGAACGGATTTGCCGGGACTGAAACCCCAACCACATGGCATAAAGGGCTGTGGCAAACAGCAGCCACATCATAATGGGGTGACCAAATTGACTATAAACTTTGATCGATTCTGGTATCTCAAGGGCAAGTAGGGGGCTTATCATCATTTTTAAAAGACTCACAGTGCGATTTCTTAATAAAATTTAACATACTACCTTGAACACCTCATCCCCTGATCCATCCATTCAAACGGCGATCGCCAGCATACAGCAGTCCTTGAATTGGTATACCAGCGTCCGTCGCCACTGGAACTATCCCCCTAACTTGGAATTACAGGGGGCAGTGCGGGAAGAGATTCAAGCGATGAAACAGGCGTTGGCAAAGTTAGAGCAGCGGGTGTTTAAAATTGCGGCCTTTGGTTTGGTCAGTCGAGGCAAATCCACGGTGATTAATGCCCTATTGGGGGAAAAACGCTTAGAAACGGGGCCACTCCACGGTGTCACCCAATGGCCCCAATCCATTCGCTGGCGCAGTAACGACAAGCTGCAAATTGATTTGATCGATACACCGGGGCTGGATGAAATTGCGGGTTCCACTAGGGCGGCGATGGCCCAAAGGGTGGCTCAGCAGGCGGATTTAATTTTGTTTGTGGTGGCGGGGGATATTACCCGTACGGAATTTAACGCCCTGCAAGACCTGTACCAAGCACAGAAACCGATTTTATTGGTGTTTAACAAGATAGATTTGTATCCAGAGCAGGACCAAGATCAAATTTTTGATCAGTTAAAAACAATGACGGCTGAAGGGGAAACCACACCGATTTTTTCACCCCAGGACATTATTTTGGTAGCGGCGGACCCCCAACCCTTTGCTGTGCGGATAGAATATCCCGATCGCCCGCCGGAGGAACGCTGGGAAAAACCAACACCGGACCTTGATGCCCTGCGCCAGAAAATTTTTACCATTTTGAACCAAGACGGTAATCGCTTAATTGCCCTCAATGCCCTGCGAATGGTGGAACAAGCGGAACGGGCCATTGCCCAAAAAACCATTGCCCTCCGGGAAACCGAAGCCGATCGCCTGATCAATCAATATGTCCAGTACAAAGCCCTGGCGATCGCCGTTAACCCCTTTGCCCTGTTGGATCTGGGGGGAAGTTTACTGAGTGACCTGTTCTTGATTCGGGGACTGGCGAGACTGTACGGGCTACCCATTACCAGTTATGAAGCGGGGCGAATTTGGAAGAAAGTCATCATTGGTGCCGGGGGTATTTTACTGTCCCAATGGGGGTCAGCGTTGTTGCTGGGCTTTCAGAAAACCGCTAGCCTCTTTGAAAGTCCGGGGAATTTTACGGCCTATGCCAGTGGTGCTTTTTTACAAGGCGGTATTGCGGGTTATAGCGCTTATATTGTGGGTCAAGGGGCTAAGCTCTACCTCGCCCAGGGATCAAGCTGGGGAACCACCGGAACCAGTACGGCGATCGCCAACCTTCTCCAGTCGGCCCCAGCAACGAGCCTAGTTTCCCGTGGTATGACCCCTCAAACTTGAGCATTCAGCCGTGCCTCATATCAGCGTTGCCAGACTTAAAGCAGGCTGTAACGGGATTTCTTAGGGGATGATTGGGGTAAAAAATCCTAAAATCGCTAAAAAACGTCCCAAATGAAGAATTTGCCTTGACTTAACCTAGGAAAATAGCCTAGTCTTAGCAGAGATAAAACTCAATGAAAAAGTAGTCTGTTACGCTAAAATTTTTCCCATAAAATACTATTTTCAAGATTTAGCATCCTTAAGAATCAACATAGTCTGTCTGTGTTAATAACTGTTTTCCTAGAGCACGATCACCACAACAACAATGTCAGCTTCCACCACAGAACGCAAACGTCTCGGTCTAGTCCTATTAGAAGCGGCATTAATCACACCGGCTCAACTTGAGGTTGCCCTCAACAACCAGCAGCATTTCGACTATTTAATCGGAGAAGTGATTGCGCTCCACGGTTGGGTAAAAAAAGACACCATCGAATTTTTTGCCGAACACTGGTTTGACTTGGTGCTTAGCAATAATCCCCTGCCCATTGGTCATTACTTACAAATGGCAAGTTTATTAGACCAAGAACAAATTGCAGAGATCCTGATAGAGCAAAAAAAAATGGGTCTGCGCTTTGGGGCAACGGCGGTGCTGAAAGGATGGGTGAAACAGGAGACCATGGATTATTTTCTGGTTAATTTAAAATCAGATATGTCCATGCGATCAGCCTTTCAAACCCATCAGCTTTCCTTAGAGGCCCTGGAAAAAATCCGCCAGGCGAGAACGACAAAAACAAAAAAAGACAAAGTCGAGAAAGTAACCCGTTCCCAAACTCGCAAAATTAAAACGGATAAAACCGAGGGCAATTCGTCCATCATCATCAGTGAATCAACCATTGAATTACCCCCAGAGTTAATCGGGATACAGTCCTATCGAGGGTATTCCCCGGTTAAGGACGATGAAAACTTTGATTTAGCCAGTGTACTAGAGATGGACGAAGGTAATATCTGTTGCTAATCAAGGTACTGGTCACTACCCACCAAAACGCCTTGACGTTAATCTGGGCGAAACCGTCGTTCATTGACCTTGATGGATTGCCAAAAATCCACGCAGGGTCGGGGATAATCTTGCCCCAAACGGACACCAAACCGTTGCTGTTCCCCTTGGTTTAAGTGCCAGGGTTGATGAATTTTATCGGGGGGTAACGGAGCTAATTCTGGTATCCAGAGTCGCACATAATCCCCCTGGGGATCGTATTGTTGGGCCTGTTTCATGATGTTGAAATAACGAAACTCCCTGGCGTCGTTGCCAATACCAGCGGTGTAATTCCAGTTGCCCCAGTTACTACACCCGTCGTAATCAATCAAGCAGGATTCAAACCACGCGGCTCCCGATCTCCAATCCAGTCCCAAATTTTTACAGAGAAAGCTGGCCACATTTTGCCGTCCCCGGTTGGACATAAACCCGGTTAGGGCCAATTCCCGCAGGTTGGCATCCACCAAGGGATAACCGGTTTGCCCCGTTTGCCACCGTTGAAACAAATCTACGTCCCATTGCCATGGCAGTGATATTCCCCTTAGACCGGATCGATAAAAAAGGCGATCGCCGTATTTTTGGGCCACAAAGCGAAAAAAATCCCGCCAGAGGAGTTCAAAAATGAGCCAGTAGGTGG
>JBJOGT010000356.1:0-3629 GCA_046048115.1 Cyanobacteriota bacterium
TTCAGATAGTTTGGAATTATTGGATTCCCCTGGGGTGATTCCGCTTAAACTGGAAAACCAGGAAAATGCCCTCAAGCTGGCGATTTGTGAAGATATTGGCGAAGCGGCCTATGAAAACCAAGCGGTGGCGATCGCCTTAGTTGATTTGTTGTTGGATTTAGCGTTTGCCCAAAGTTTGACGGATCGCTATCAAGTGCCGCCCCAGCAGATGAATGGTGATTTATACTTAGTTGCTTTGGCCGCTGAACGCTACAACGGCGATCGAGAACGGGCCGCTGTCCAACTACTGAATGATTTTCGTAAAGGATTATTGGGGCCATTACCTCTGGAACTCCCTCCCCCACTCCCCCTGTCTACTGTCGGATTCTCGGATTAAACGCTGATGAATCGCAGGGAGCCTAAATTTGCAATAAATGGGCGATCGCCGGAGGAACGGGAAGTAGGATACAAACTAAGATGGCGATCGCCACAATTCCCAAAAAGTCTCGCCGATTATCGAGTTCACTGACATCATTTAACGCCGGTTGATCACCAACGGGCATCAGGAGCAAAATAATCGCCCAGAGAAAAAAGTCACTGCGGATAAACGATAAAACCACCATCACCACGCGGGTAATTTGGCCGGCTATAATTGCGGCCCGTTGTCCCAGCATGGCATGGATAATATGACCCCCATCCAATTGACCGAAGGGCATTAGGTTCAATGCCGTCACAATGAGACCGATATAGCCAGCGATCGCCAAGGGATGGAGATTTAACACCGTCTCGGGGACAAAGTTGCTGCCGAGGGCCAGTTTGCTAATCACCGTCATCAACAGAGAAAAACGAGGATCTAGAGAATCAAATTGCAACAGACTGGTATTTTCTGGCATGGGAACCACTGTAGATTGCCCCAAGCCCCACCAGAGAATGGGAAGAGCCACCACCAAGCCCCCCAACGGCCCGGCGATCGCCACGTCAAACAGGGCTTTACGATGGGGTACAGGGGATTTCATTTGAATAAACGCCCCAAAGGTTCCCAAAAAGAAAGGAATGGGAATGAAATAAGGTAATGTTGCCCGGATTTTGTAATGAATGGCGGTGAGATAATGACTAAACTCATGGCAACCCAATATGGTCAACACCGCTAAGCTATAGGGTAAGCCCACCCCCAACGTTTGGGGACCCGCCTGTAAGTCCTCTGCGGTTAATCCTGCCATTTCCGCCCCAATCATGGTGGTAGTAAACAGGGTCAACAATAACAGCACCAAAGCTAACCAGGGTTTAGTGATCGGTTGAACATCCGCCGCCGTATCCTTTGCTTGGGAGGGATTGGGAACCAGGGCAAAAAAGGGTTGACCTTGCAAGCTTTCTTGAAATAACACCAAAAAGCGATCGCCAAAAACCTCTTCCACATTATCCTTGACCCGTTCATAGGCCATCTCCGGTGCTACTTGTAATTTGCCGCGACACAGAATGGCTTGGGGACGGTAATCCAACTGCTGTAGATAGTAAACCCCCCAGGGAAAGCAATCCCGGAGGGATTTTTCCTCAGAAGCGTTAATGGGACGTGGGGATTCTTGCTTGGTGGTAGTTTTAGCATTATTAGGCTTATCTCCCTGATCGGAAGGGACTGGGGCCGCCGCCGATGAAATTCGCCCTTTCTGCACCAAATACCAGTACAAAACTGGACAAATAAGAAACGGCCCCAACAACAGCAAAATCGGTAGAGGTGTATTTGGCCCATAGACCATTGCCCAAATCGTCCAGAGAGTTGCCGGGGTCATTAGCACCAACCACAACAGCCAAATTGGTGTGCGGGTAATGGGAGTGGCGCTGCGTTTAACAACAAAATAGGTAATAACAGCAAGAATGAACAGAAAAAGCCACATTGGTTAGAGTTGTTTAAAGTCAGGAATGAAGGCAAGGATCGTGCTTGATGATTTTCGTGCCTTTCAAGCAAAGGGATTTAGCGTTATTTTACCAACATTAGCCCGGGTCAATTTCAGCGCCAAATCTCGATTAGGGTCGTTATTTCTTTCTCCGCTTCCAAATAAAGTGGTAATTTACAGCTTAGGTCATTGCCCTGCTCCCCTGCCATTGACCCCAACCTCCCCACTCACTCATTAATTTTTATGGCGATCGCCAAGCTTCCCCGTCAAATTTGTCCGAACCTTTATCGTTTTGCGCCCAACCGTGAAACCCTGGGAGGAACGGCCTATTTATTGATCGAGGAAAGCGGCAATATTTTAATCGATTGTCCCGGATGGGATGAAGGCATTCAACAGTGGATACTATCCCTAGGACCAGTGCGCTGGCTCTGTTTAACCCACCGTGATGCCCACAGCGCTCAGGTATCTACCCTGCAACACGTCTTGAATTGTCCCATTATCGTTCAAGAACAAGAAGCCTATTTGCTCCCCCACCTCAACCTCCGTCGATTTAGGGAACAATTGCCCGTTTCTGAAACCCTAACTGCCCTATGGACTCCCGGCTATTCCCCAGGCTCGGCTTGTTATTATTGGTCAGACCATGGTGGTGTTTTATTTACAGGTCGTCACTTATTACCCAATACCCAAGGCCAGTTAAGTTCTCTGCGTCAGCCTAAAACCTTCCATTGGCAACGTCAGCAAACCAGTGTCCAAAAAGTCTGGGACTACGTAGGGGATAAACCCTTACAGGCCGTTTGTCCAGGGGGCAATGTCGGTTATTTACGGGGCAAACCTTGGTTACCATTGCCCCAATCCGCCTAATGTGACCTATTCCCCCATGGGAAATCATAGGATTAAAACGAATACCAATCCCGAATTGAAGTGGCAAAGGTTTCGTCGCCATTGTCATCCCCTTGATGATCCTCTAGAAATTCGGCGATCGAAGTTTGTTGGGCGTCCAATTGCTCCTGTTGTGATCTAACTTTGTTTGGCCGGGCCGGATGCCGTTTTGTTTTTTGGGGAGTATCGTTGCTGTCCGACTCAATGTGTCGTAGCAGTTTACGAACCGTTAACCCTAAATTTTTAGCTGTAATTTTTTCGTGTTCAACCCCGTGAATTTTTAATGCCTGTTCAATTTCTATCAAAGAATTATGATAGGCCTGAATACCCTGTTGGATTCTCCTAGATAATTCTTCAAGACTGATTTTTCCTTGGATATTATCCAGCTTTTTAACAAATTCCTCGAGTTCGATGAGAATTTCATGGGCCAGGCCAAAGGAATCAATTCCCTCTAGATTTAACGGCGTCGATTTTTTCAGCGGGTCTCGCATCACGGCGCCAATGCCCTGCAATACTGCGACATGAATATCTCCCCGCATTTGCTCGATTTTGAGCATTTGGTAATGCTTCCCTTCTTCACTGGCAACATACATGGGGGGGAGCCGGTTTAACGCATAACAGGCCACATCGGCAATACTAATGAATTTAGCAACATTCACCGGTAATTTTTGCAATTCGTTATAAACTTCCTCTTTAACAATTACTTCTATTAGATTAATATATCCTTTTTTTTGCTGTTTCTTCTTTTGTTCCTTCTCTTCTAAAATTATCTCTTGGATCAGGTTATTAACTGCTTCTGATGATGTATTGTAAAGAGGCGCAATGATGTATAAAAAATCTTTGGCGATCGGGACATAAACTTCTTGGCGATTTAAGCTT
>JBJOGT010000357.1:0-3045 GCA_046048115.1 Cyanobacteriota bacterium
GCTGTTGTTTGACAGGTTGCTCCTGATTGGGGAATTGAGGGGGCTGAAGAACTACTGCTACTACTGCTGCCAGCATAACCACTTATAGAGCCATAACCTGCGCGTATATAAGCGTCCTTCCAAGTGGAATCATCAGCTTCAGTCAACAAGTAGGGATGTTTACTTAAAAAATCAATATATTGACTCGCTCCTGCCTCAGCCAAAGCTTCCGAGCTAGCGGACTGGTTCTGTGAGATCGCCTGATTACGGTCATTCGTCCCTTTGACCAGCATCGCCGCCCCGACCACCAAAATCACCGTACCCGCCATCACCACCAACGGTAACGCAAACCCAGCGGGGCGTTTTTTCGTAAAAACTTGGAGTAAATTATAGGAAAAGCGAGTATTCATCATGACCCTCTAGCCGTTAGGCAAACAACATATCAAAAACAATAATTAGCAGACATAAAATTGTGAATAGCCAAGCCAACGCAGTCAGTTATTCATCCGGTCAAAAAGCCAAAATAGAATGCCCTAAAAAGTTGACTCACCTCGCCACCCACACCATTAACAAGAAATAATCTGGCTAACTTAACTATTAGTCTACGAGGCTTAGCACCAAGACAAAGTGACGGGAAACACCACAACCCTGTGATCCTCGTCACAACCCCGAAACCATTGCCCCATAAGGACTTTAGCGATTTAGCTTCCCCAAAAACCACAGTTCTAGCCCCGAAATCCCCCCTTCCCCCAGCCCACGACCCACTCCCCCTTAGCTTTCCCCACATCAAATAGAAAACACTGTTTACCTATCAGTAATAATACGGTATTTGGCGTAAACATTATCAAAAAAATCCTCGGAATCCCGTAAATTCTAGCCCCCAAAATTTAAAGAATAAATAAAGCAAATTCCATCTCCCTAGCAATCAGCCCTAACCGGCCCATTTCCCTACCCAGAATCCCCAGGATGAACCAGCTAGCGTTCTATAATGTTGACATGTAGTTTTACGGTATCACCCATTTTCGTACTAATTGAGAAAAAAATAAATCATTTAACCATCCCCCGCTATCTGAACGAAAGAAGGTTCCGTGCCCAGGTGAGATCATCGACACAATTGGGGTCTTGCGTCAACTTTGTTACAAAAGTCAATATGGCCAACAAATCTGAATAAACCCGCCTCACTATTTCCCGACAACTGTTTTAAACTAGGCTTAAATCCTGCATCCCTATGAGGTACGAGAATGGGCAAACCCACTGGTTTTTTGGAATATAGCCGCGAAATTCCCCAAGAGTTGACCCCCGGCGATCGCCTAAGGAATTGGGACGAGTTCCACGTTGCCATGCCCGATACGAATGTCCAGATCCAGGGGGCGCGATGCATGGATTGTGGGACCCCGTTTTGTCACACCGGTAGCATTATCAGTGGTATGGCTAGCGGTTGCCCCATCAATAACCTCATCCCTGAATTTAATGACCTGGTCTATCGAGGACTGTGGCGTGAGGCATTGGATCGACTCCATAAAACCAATAACTTTCCCGAATTTACCGGTCGTGTTTGTCCGGCCCCCTGCGAAGGCTCCTGCGTGTTGGGCATTACCAATCCCCCCGTCACCATCAAAAACATTGAGTATTCGATCATTGAAAAGGGCTGGCAAGAAGGTTGGATAACACCGGAACCTCCCTTAAAACGAACAGGCAAAAAAGTGGCAGTGGTGGGGTCTGGCCCGGCGGGGCTATCGGCAGCGGCCCAGTTGAATAAAGCGGGGCATTGGGTAACAGTCTATGAGCGGGAAGACCGCCCTGGTGGACTGTTGATGTACGGCATTCCCAATATGAAGTTGGACAAAGAAGCAGTGGTACTCCGACGATTGGAGGTGCTAGAAGCGGAGGGGGTGACATTTGTTTGTAATACCGAAATTGGCAAAGACTTACCCCCCGAAACCCTACTCAAAGATTACGATGCGGTGGTGCTCTGTACCGGTGCCACTAAACCCAGGGATTTGGCGATCGACGGGCGAGACCTCAAAGGCATTCACTTTGCCATGGAATTTTTGACCGCCAACACCAAAGCGATCTTAAACCAAACCCCAGGGTCAGATTTTATTAGCGCCCAAGATAAGGATGTGGTAATTATTGGCGGTGGTGATACAGGCACGGATTGCGTCGGTACATCTCTACGCCATGGTTGCAAAAGTTTGGTGCAGTTGGAAATTATGCCCAAACCGCCCTTAGAACGAGCAGACCATAATCCCTGGCCGGAATGGCCTAAGGTTTACAAAATGGACTATGGACAAGAAGAAGCCGCCGAAATTTATGGCCATGATCCCCGCAGTTATCTGACCACCGCAACCCGCTTTGAGGGGGACGATCAGGGTCACATTAAAGCAGTGCATACCGTTGACGTACGTTGGGAAAAAGATGCCAATGGTCGCTTCATTCCCCAAACTATAGCGGGAACGGAACAGGCGCGGCCAGCCCAGCTAGTTTTACTAGCCATGGGTTTTCTTGGCCCGGAAGTCCATCTGCTGGATGCCATGAACCTAGACAAAGACGCCCGGGGTAATATCAAGGCCGAATATGGTCGCTATGAAACCAGTATTCCCGGTGTATTTGCCGCAGGGGATTGTCGCCGGGGTCAAAGCCTAGTGGTCTGGGCGTTCAATGAAGGACGGGGGGCGGCTAAGGCCTGCGACTTATATCTCATGGGGGAGACTAATCTGCCCTAGGACTGCATGGGGGGAGAGATCGCCGAGGAACCAAGGGATTCCGCTAGGATGACAACAGAGTAAGTCTTAAATTATCCGAGTTAAAGAATTGTTTCCCTATGTCCTATCTAATTGCCGTTGTTGCTAACCGCATTGCCGCAGAAGAAGCCTATACGGCCCTTGAACAAGCGGGATTTGCCCCCCAAAACTTGACCATTATTGGTGCAGGCTATAAAACCGCCGATGAATTTGGCCTAGTTGATCCCAAACAACAGGCACTCAAACGGGCTAAGCTAATGGCTCTGTGGTTAGTGCCCTTTGGCTTTATTGCTGGTTATGGCTTTAACCTGATCACGGGCTT
>JBJOGT010000358.1:0-3391 GCA_046048115.1 Cyanobacteriota bacterium
CAATCCACTCCAACGTCGCATTTTGGCTCTTTTGAAGTTTCCTCAAAACATTTATGAGTTGTCTGTCCAAACTTGATTTATTCCAACATACCCTCGAAAATGAGCGAACCGACAGTCCTGAGCAAAAATGTCGTCGTTCGACCCACGGGACTCAAACCCAAATTAAACAATACTCACAGCATCCCAAAGCCCGTTCAACAACTGTTTTGCGTAATGATCCCGATATGCGTTCACTCATATTAGACTTGAGGCGGATGAACAGCTTTCAAACTTTCATAGGCTCGAACCCTTAACAGACCAACGAGAGTATCTAATTGCTCATAAAGATCTAACTCGGACGACTCCGCAGACGTTAAACCAGAGTCTTGATTTTTGACAAGTAAAGCAGCTAAGCGACTTTGACGGTCATCTGAAACCTTAAAATGAAGAATTTGATCGGGGGATGGTTGACTGATCAAAAAATCTAAAATTTCTTGATACAGCCCATTGCGATCTCCTGACGATTGAGGCGGTGTTAACTCTGGCTGACTAGGAGTAAGTAGTTGGGCAAGAAGTTCCGACAAATTAGACTCAAAAGGTGCTAAACGCTGAGCCAATTCATCAGGGATTTCAATAGTGATGAGAGCCATAGCAAACCGACCGGAATAGATTGCCTTAATTATAGTTTTTAACTCAAGACCTTTTCGAGTTCATGTTGCCGCCACAGCGTTTGGTATAACCCCGATCGCCCGATTAATTCCCCGTGGGTTCCCATTTGGGCGATCGCCCCGTGATCCATGACAAAAATGCGATCGGCCTGGGCGGCGGCGGACAACTGATGGGAGACAAAAATTACGGTATTATCCCGACGGGCAAGATAGCGCAAAATCTGGGTTGCCGTTTGATTATCCACACTGGACAACGCATCATCCAACACCAACACCGGCGACTTTAAAATTAACGCCCGAGCCAACGCCGCCCGTTGCCGTTGCCCCCCTGACAGGGTAATGCCCCGTTCCCCCACCAGGGTTTCATAGCCGTTGGGAAAGGTCATAATTTCCTGGTCTAAATAAGCCTGTTTCGCCGCCGCTTCAATGGCCGCCAAATCCTGGGACGGATCGCCATAGGCAATATTTTCCGCAATCGTTGTACTAAACAAAAAACTCTCCTGGGGCACAAAGGCGATCGCCGAGCGGAGGTCTGTTAAATTTACTTGGGTAACATCATAGCCATCCACAAATAACTGACCGGGGGCCAAATCCAGTAACCGGGGCAACGCATTAGCCAACGTCGATTTACCCGAACCAATGGGCCCTACAATGGCCACCATTTCCCCCGGTTCAATGGTGAAATTAACCTGATTTAACGCTGGCGTCTCACTGTCGGGATAGGTATAGGTCAAATGATGAGCGGTAATTTTTCCAGAAATCGTAGCCGGATTAAACAGTAATGGTTGGGGAACGGATTGAATTTTGGGTGTGGTGTGAAAGATGGCTTCCACCCGTTGAATACTCACTTCCCCCCGTTGAAAAGCTGTGATTGTAAAGCCCAACAAAGCCGTGGGGAACACCAATCGTTCCACCAAAATAATTAGGGCAATAAAATCCCCAATGGTAATTGTCCCCGCTTGGATTACCCGCGTTCCAAAGGTCAGTAACAATAAAAGACTGACATAGGCCAACCCTTCAATCAGGGGAAATAATAAATTTCTGACCCTAGCTAGTTTGAGATTTGCCCGGAGTAATTGTTGATTCTTTTCTTGGAAAGCCTCTCTTTCATTCTCTTCCTGGGAATAAATTTTAATTAAACTAATCCCGCTCATATCTTCCTGCACCAGTTCACTGAGGCTAGCCACTTTTTCTTGCACTTCTAATTGGTAATCCCGTAATCTGCCACTAAATAAATTAACACTCAAAAACATCAAAGGATAGACCGAAATTGCCCATAAACTCAGGGGAATATGGAGCGAAAACATGGCTGGAATAGTCAACAAATAAGCAAAAAATGTATTAATTAAACTCAACACCGCAAATCCCACTAAACGCCGGATATTATCCACATCGCTGGTGGCCCGGCTAATTAAATCTCCGATGGTATTGCGGGCATAATAAAGGGGTTCTAATTTTAATAGCTGATCAAAAATTCGTTGTTTTAACTCGTATTCCACCTGTCGTCCTACCCCAAAAATAAACAGACGGGAGGCCATGCGAATAAACCACATGATCGTCGCCAGCCCAAAAATCCCTGCCACAATCCAGACCACCTGGCTGGCATCAAAGGGGGGAGTCAGGTCGTCCACACTATCCCGAATCAAGATAGGAATATAAACCCCCAAGCCATTTGCTAAGAACAACGCAATGGTCCCGCCGACGATCAAACGCCAATGGGGAGACAAATATTGAAGTACTTTCTTGAAACTGCCAATGCTGGGAGCGGCCATGAACAATCCTGATCGGGGGAAGCAGCCTTGATCCTAACCCATTTCCCCGTCCCTATTGTCGCCGTTGCAGGGGGGACTGATCAATTCCCATGAGGCTCATTTGGGCAATGTGACCCTAGCGGGGCAAGGCTGGGATCAAGTGTCGTCGCAGTAGATCCAAGGCCTGACAGGCACTCAGGTAACGGGTTAATTCCCGACCCCGGCGATCGCCGAATTGACACAGGTGATGGGAAACGGTGTTTTGGGGATTGGCAATGCCTACATAAATGGTTCCCACGGGTTTGGCCGCTGTGCCACCCCCCGGCCCCGCAACGCCGGTAATACTGACGCCCCAATCTGTTCCCAGACGGGTTTTTACTCCCAACGCCATGGCTTCGGCCACGGCATCACTGACAGCACCGCAATAGTCCAGAACCTCGGGATCAACGCCCAAAAGATTGATCTTGACCCGATTATCGTAGGCAATGACGCCGCCCCAAAAATAATCGGAACTGCCGGGTTGCTCCGTTAACATCGCCCCTAATCCTCCCCCTGTACAGGATTCCGCCACGGCGATGGTTTGTCCCCGTTGCCGCAATAAATCCCCTACCACCGACGCCAAGGTATCTTCATCCTGGCCAAAATAATCTAAACCGGCGATCGCCTGGATGTTTTCCACAATGGGAGTGATTAGTTGATCGGCATCGAACTTGGATTTTGCTTTACAGGAAACCCGCAACCGCACTTCTCCCTTACCCGCATAGGGCGCAACGGTGGGATTTTGCAGATCAAATAAGTCCACCACCTTTTCCGCTAGGGCCGATTCCCCAATGCCCCGAAACCTTAACACCCGACTATAGATAATTTCCTGACCCCAACCCTGGCGTTTAAGATAAGGTACCGCAATGGTTTCCCACATGGTATGCATTTCCGACGGCACACCGGGAAAGGTCAAAATGAGCAAGTTAGGGCGGGGTTGCCAGATCATGCCGG
>JBJOGT010000359.1:0-2655 GCA_046048115.1 Cyanobacteriota bacterium
GAAAAAGTGGCGGATTGGGCGGGGGGCCATTCTGTACCTGGAAAGTCACCTTCAAAGCTAGATTGCCAGAGGGGGATGGTTTCGGGATCGGGGGGTTTGGTCGTTTCAGCGGTATCTTGCAAGGCGGGAATTAAGCCCGGCCAAATATTGGGAATCAGACTCAACAAAAAAACGCCGATTATCCCTCCAATGATCCACGGCAAGAGTCTTTGCCCCAGGGGTTTGGTTGGTTTCGGCGATTGAGAAAACCGGGGACGGGGTCGATGACGATGGGGGGGACGGGAACGGAGATCAGCCATGATCACAGAGGGATTTGCTGGGGTTAGCGGAGTTGGGCGACCACTTGATTGCTGAGTAAGGTCGTTTGTTGTAATAAATCTTCGACACTGAGGCGCAAATAGCGGTTTTCATCGACCCAAAATTCCACCTTGAGGCGATCGCTCCCTGGGGTACCGGGGGGAGACAGTTGGGCAATTTGGCGGGCCCCGTCCCGGTCATTGAGGGGCTGAACGGTAAATTCTTCGTGGCTTAATATCCGAGTTCTTAATTGATTGCCGTCGAAGTACACTTCCGTGGCCCCGGCGGTAGACCCTAATTCCCCAATAATTAATTCAATGCTGGGTTGATTTTCCAAGGAAGCTCCCAAGGTTAGGGCGATCGCCTCGGCCATGGGATAGGGTTGACCGTTTTTAATAATGGGATGCCAGTTATGGCAATTTTTGCGCCGATTCCAATAGCGTACCCCATAGCTGTGGTAGAGATAGTCTTGTACTTTTTTGCCGCTGTAGAGTTGCAATGCTCCCAAGGCGATCGCCGCAAAGGGTTGATCGGTGTGAATCTTAGCCGCCGGGAATTGTTGTTGAATCCAGTCTTGGATCATGGGGAGTTGGCTCGTTCCCCCCACCACTAACACCGCGTCCAAGTTATTGAACCCTAGCCCTTGCTGTTGGGCCATGGTGAGAACCTGGGCTAATAAAGTATCTAAGCGGGAAAAAACCTGATTTTTTGCTAAAATTTCCGCCAACTGCCCCCGATTCAGGCTAAATTCATAACTTTCAAAGCTTTGATCATCAAAATAAACCTCCTCCGCCTGGGATTGGTGAGACAGGGCAATCTTTAACCGTTCCGCTAACCGTTTTACCACCGTTGAAGCGTGAATCCCTTGGGTTTGCTCAAAATAATCCCCAATCCACTGATCAATATCACTGCCCCCCAAATTGGCCCCCGCTTTGGCAATGACTTTAGCTAATTTGGGTTGATTATCACCGCTTCTACTGCCCATGAGGCGGTCGCCCCATTTCAACAAAAACCCGCCCTTCGCTTTTGTTTGATTGGCATCGAGTTGCACCCAGGCAAAATCCACCGTCCCCCCGCCAAAATCCAACACCAACACTTGATTGGCATCCCCCAGGTTATAGCCCAACGCCGCCGCCGTCGGTTCATCCAGTAAGCGAATTTCTTCAATGCCCCAGCTTTGACAGGTTTGGCTGAGCCAGTAACGGTAGGACTCAAAACTATCCACCGGCACCGTCAACACCAACCCGTTAATGTCGGTGGCTTCCTGTTTACTAATGCCCTCAAGGAGGCGTTGTAAATACCATTGACCCAATTTTTCAAAGGACAGGGCACAGCCATCTAATTCCGGCAAAAAGCCCTGCACTGGGGCCCCAATCCCCCGCTTAAAGTGACGAAAGAAGCGGCAATCTAAGGGATTATCCCGGCCTTGGTCTAACACCTGTTTTCCCAATAGGACTTGGTCTTGATCCGCTTTTTCCACATAGATCACACTGGGAATTAAAGGCGGATTTTTCCCCAGTTGTTGGGCAAAAGCCGGTAAGTTAACCACTTCCCCTTGCTGGGTGGCTCCGTTCCAGCGCGTTATCACTGTATTGGTGGTACCGAAATCAATGGCGTAGGACACAGGGAAAAAACCAATAAAGTTAGGCGAAATGACAAGGATTGACGGTTAGTGCTTGTCGCAGACTATGTAAGGCCAGCAATTGGGCTAAAGGCATTATAGCGACTTGCTCTAGGGCCAACGGCGGAACCGATCCTGCCGAGATAGCGGTCAAGGTAGCCAATAACCGAGATGTCAGGGTCAGCAAAAATCCCCACACAGGCTTTGCCCTCTCCCCAATCGGGCTAAAATATACTGCTAACCTCATCTGCCTTTTTTTACTAACAATTCCATGAAACCCTATTTAGCTGCTGCGCTGCAAATGACCAGTCGTCCTGATTTGATGGCTAATTTACAGGAAGCGGAAGAGCTAATTGATTTAGCAGTACGCCAAGGGGCAGAGTTGATTGGGTTGCCGGAAAATTTTGCCTTTTTGGGCAATGAAACCGACAAGTTGGAAAAGGCTCCGGCGATCGCCGAGGCAGTGGACAAATTTTTGCACACCATGGCCCAACGCTTTCAGGTGACGTTATTGGCGGGGGGGTTTCCGGTGCCCGTGCCGGGGGAAATGGGGAAAGCCTACAATGCAGCGACGTTAATTGCCCCCAATGGGGAAGAGTTAACCCGTTATCATAAAGTTCATTTATTTGATGTTAATGTGCCTGACGGCAACACCTATTGGGAATCTTCTACGGTGATGGCCGGGCAAAAATTTCCGCCGGTCTACCATTCAGACAGCTTTGGCAACCTGGGCTTAT
>JBJOGT010000360.1:0-14684 GCA_046048115.1 Cyanobacteriota bacterium
TTTGCACACCCTAGCACCGGGAGCAACTGCCCCCAACGCCCTAGGAACTGCAAGCTATGCCTTTGGCGGCGACACCATTGCGGTAGCCGGAAAAGTCGCCATGATGCCCATCACCTTGGGTACTGCTGACTTCATGGTTCACCACATCCACGCCTTCACCATCCACGTAACAGCCTTGATTCTCCTCAAAGGGGTACTGTACGCCCGTAGCTCTCGCCTTATCCCCGATAAAGCGAACCTCGGCTTCCGCTTCCCCTGTGATGGCCCCGGTCGCGGCGGCACCTGCCAGGTTTCTGGTTGGGACCACGTCTTCCTTGGTTTGTTCTGGATGTACAACTCCCTCTCCATCGTCATCTTCCACTTCAGTTGGAAAATGCAATCCGATGTGTGGGGAACGGTTGCGCCCGATGGCAGTGTTACCCATGTGACCCTCGGCAACTTTGCCCAGAGCGCCATCACCATCAACGGTTGGTTACGGGACTTCCTGTGGGCCCAAGCCGCTAACGTGATCAACTCCTACGGTTCTGCTCTGTCGGCCTACGGCATCATGTTCCTTGCTGGACACTTTGTCTTCGCCTTCAGCCTCATGTTCCTCTTTAGCGGACGTGGGTACTGGCAAGAACTGATTGAGTCGATTGTTTGGGCTCACAACAAATTAAATGTGGCTCCGGCCATTCAACCCCGCGCCCTGAGTATTATTCAAGGTCGTGCGGTCGGTGTGGCCCATTACCTTCTAGGCGGTATCGTCACCACTTGGGCGTTCTTCCTCGCCCGAAGCCTTTCCATTGGCTAGACTTTGAGCTTGAAGTTGGGTTTTCTGGGACGGGCCTAGGATGGATCATCATTGTTGGCGCCCGTTCCCTTGACCCCCCCAAGTCCTTTAATAAAAGCGGTTTTAATTGCGCTTTTTGTCTCGTATTACCCGCTATAACCCTTTGTTATAGTGGCTTTAACAATCCGGAAATGAGCAGCGTTTCTGCATCAGCCTCATTTTGCTTGCTTAACGAGGAGAATTTCCGAAAAAGCTATGGCAACTAAATTTCCTAAATTTAGCCAGGATCTCGCCCAAGACCCGACTACACGGCGTATTTGGTACGGGATTGCTACGGCCCACGACTTTGAAACCCACGATGGGATGACTGAGGAGAATCTTTACCAAAAGATTTTTGCCTCCCACTTTGGACACATCGCCATCATTTTCCTGTGGACGTCTGGCACCCTTTTCCACGTTGCGTGGCAAGGTAACTTTGAACATTGGATTAAAGATCCGTTAAATGTCCGTCCCATCGCCCATGCGATTTGGGACCCCCATTTCGGTGAAGGTGCCGTTAATGCCTTTACCCAAGCCGGTGCTTCTAATCCGGTTAACATTGCCTACTCGGGCGTTTACCACTGGTTCTACACCATTGGTATGACCACCAACCAAGACCTTTACCAAGGCGCGGTCTTCCTATTACTGTTATCCTCCCTGTTTTTATTTGCAGGCTGGTTACACCTCCAACCGAAGTTCCGTCCTAGCTTGGCTTGGTTCAAAAATGCTGAGTCTCGCCTCAACCACCACTTGGCTGGTTTGTTTGGGGTTAGCTCCTTGGCTTGGGCTGGTCACCTGGTACACGTTGCGATTCCCGAAGCTCGGGGTCAACACGTGGGTTGGGATAACTTCCTGTCTACCCCACCTCACCCCGCTGGCTTAATGCCTTTCTTTACGGGAAATTGGGGAGTGTATGCGGCAGATCCCGACACCGCTGGCCATATCTTTGGTACTTCCCAGGGTGCTGGTACTGCGATTCTGACCTTCCTCGGTGGCTTCCATCCTCAAACCGAAGCCCTTTGGTTAACAGACATTGCCCACCACCATTTGGCGATCGCCGTGATCTTCATTATTGCGGGTCACATGTATCGAACCAACTGGGGCATTGGTCACAGCATCAAAGAAATCCTCAACGCCCACAAAGGCCCCTTAACCGGTGCAGGCCATACCAACCTGTACGACACCATTAATAATTCCTTGCACTTCCAACTCGGTTTAGCGTTGGCAAGCTTAGGGGTTATTACCTCCTTGGTCGCACAGCACATGTATGCTCTGCCGTCCTATGCCTTTATTGCTAAGGACTACACCACCCAGGCCGCCCTCTATACCCATCACCAGTACATTGCTGGGTTCCTGATGGTAGGTGCGTTTGCCCACGGTGCTATCTTCTTTGTCCGTGACTACGATCCCGTTGCTAACAAAAACAATGTCTTGGCGCGGATGTTGGAGCACAAAGAAGCATTGATTTCCCACCTAAGCTGGGTCTCTCTCTTCTTAGGTTTCCATACCTTAGGTCTTTATGTTCACAACGATGTGGTTGTGGCCTTCGGTACCCCTGAAAAGCAAATCTTGATTGAGCCTGTATTTGCTCAGTGGATTCAAGCAGCATCGGGTAAAGCCCTTTATGGTTTTGATGTTCTGCTTTCCAATCCCGATAGTATTGCTTCCACCACCGGCGCCGCTTGGTTACCCGGTTGGTTGGATGCTATCAACAGTGGCAACAACTCCTTGTTTTTGCCCATTGGTCCTGGGGACTTCTTGGTTCACCATGCGATCGCCTTAGGGTTACACACCACTGCCTTGATTTTGATCAAAGGTGCGTTGGATGCCCGGGGTTCCAAATTAATGCCCGACAAAAAAGACTTCGGTTACTCCTTCCCCTGTGATGGCCCTGGTCGTGGCGGTACTTGCGATATCTCTGCTTGGGATGCCTTCTACCTCGCCATGTTCTGGATGCTCAACACCTTGGGCTGGTTAACCTTCTACTGGCATTGGAAACACCTCGGCATCTGGTCAGGTAACGTAGCTCAGTTCAATGAAAACTCTACCTACTTGATGGGTTGGTTCCGCGATTACCTCTGGGCAAACTCCGCTCAATTAATCAACGGTTACAATCCCTATGGTGTCAACAACCTGTCGGTTTGGGCATGGATGTTCCTCTTCGGTCACCTTGTCTGGGCTACCGGTTTCATGTTCTTGATCTCTTGGCGGGGTTACTGGCAAGAGTTGATCGAAACCATTGTATGGGCCCACGAGCGCACGCCTTTGGCAAACTTGGTGCGGTGGAAAGATAAGCCCGTTGCTTTATCCATTGTTCAAGCCCGTTTAGTTGGTTTGGCCCACTTCACCGTTGGCTATATCCTCACCTATGCGGCATTCTTAATTGCTTCGACAGCAGGCAAATTCGGTTAAACGATACTCTCTGTTAGGTCATTAGAATAGATCCCCTGCCTTAACCGGTGGGGGATTTGCTTTATTGTATTTTTCAAGCTAAGCAACGGGACCATTCAACATAGGGCAGAGCAATTTAGGGGTTTTGCCATTGGTAAAGTAAGCGTTCTGCTTCTATTTCAGCCAGGGAATTTTGATGTAATTCAAAGAGGGTAATTGCGGTTTGTAGATCTTGGCTGGCTTTTTGCTGATCGCCTAGTTGCCAATGAAGTTTAGCCCTTGCTTCGTAGGCTTCCGCCAATTGAGGATTAAGATCTATCGCTGTTGTTTGGTCGGCGATCGCCCCTCGAAAGTCCTGAATTTTTGCCCTAGCAATACCCCGATTAAAATAAGCATCGGCATAATCGGGATAGCGTTGAATTAATTCTGAAAAAATGGCGATCGCCCCTCGATAATCTTGCTTCATTCCCCGATTCATTCCTTCAATTAATCGTTCTTCTTGATACTCTTCACCAGGGGCAGGGGAGACAATAGTGTCATCAACCAATGTTTGGGCGTTAGTGAATTCTACCCAGGAAAAACCGTTAAAACCAGCGTTGATGATAATGATAATGACTTGGGATAAACACTTAGCCCTGTACATTTAATTACAAATAATTACAAAATGAGTTAGCAAATCACTTAAATATAAGGTAAGAATAAGGGATCAGGATATGATTAGGCACTGCTAAGATTCAACCATCATTACTGTGTAATCAATTATTTAAGTTAATCAACCGTCACTTTTGTTACGAAACATGACCCATTCCCCCGAACCGCCAAACCCCCTATCTGCCACCGAAGCTGCTGAACTGATCCGTTCTCTCTTACACAAGGAAGGAAGTTGGGTCGATTGGGGCAAAAAATGTCAGCTACTCCAGCAGGGCGGTTATGGTGCTGAACAAATTTTTGAGCAGTCTGGCTTCCAAAAGGTGCAACAAAATTTGGTGATTGTGGCTAGTCAGGTCTATGAAAGTTTAGTCAAAGAGGAGGTGGATGAAGGGATATTAAATTATTATCTTGGCCCCAAAAGCGATGTTCTCTATGAATTACGCATTTTAAACCAGTCCCAACGGGCGATCGCCGCAGTGGAAGCCCAGCAAAAAAGTCTAACGGCGGATGAGGCCAAAGAATTAGCCAAGGCCTTTCAAGAATTTGGCTACCTTTCCCAACTACCGGAAGGCTTTACGGAACATCCGGGGGATGCCCTGGCCTATCAATGTTGGAAATTTGCTCGCCAAAAAAAGGATTTAACCGCCCGCACTCGCCTCATTGTTAAGGGGCTAAAGTTTGCCCATTCTGATTCAGCTAGAACGGCGATCGAACAGTTATTGACTGATTTAACAACCAACTCCCCAAAAAAAGCTCCCCTCGTACCCATGTTTCGCTTGGAAGCAGAGGAGGAGTTAGCCCGCCTAATTCCCGTGGCTGGGACATTGCCTTTAACCCCGTCCCAGATCGAAGAGATTGCACCCCTACAGCAGATCGACCCCTTTGGTTTTGTACAGTATCGAGGAACGGGGGCGCTCGTGCCAGTGCCCCAATGGCAAGCAATTTTAACCGCTGGTGATCCCGTGGCAATCTTTTGTACGGGGGGAGAGGTAGCAGAAATAGTTCCCCACAAAGAAGAAGCAGTAATGGTCATTGTGGATCGAGAACAGCGGACTTGGAATGGGACGAGTTATTTTTTGGTGACGAAAGGAGAACACCTAGCGATTGACTGGTTTGAAACAGACCCTAATTTGCCATTATTAGGTCGAGTAGTTGTGGTACTGCGACCAAAAAAAATTCTTGATGCCAATCACTTACATGAGCCCTGGCAGATGGATGATTAATTCGGTCACCTTCCAAATCTGTACAGTGAGCACTAGCTACTATTTTAGGTTTTTATGGTTTTGTTACGCGTTGTTACAAAGTGTACGCCATTCTCCTGGGGGGCTTCCAGGGCGGTAGTGGTAACAAACCCTTATCCGGTATAATTTGAGGTTTGGGAATTAATTATTAGGAGATGACCAACTAAGATGTCTCGTTACAGAGGACCTCGTCTGCGGATCGTCCGCCGCCTTGGGGAATTACCCGGTTTAAGCCGTAAATCCCCTCGCCGTGCCTACCCCCCCGGTCAACATGGCCAAGCGCGTCGCAAGCGCTCTGAGTATGCCATTCGGTTAGAGGAAAAACAAAAACTACGCCTTAACTATGGGGTCACGGAAAAACAACTAGTCCGTTATGTTAAAAAAGCCCGTCGGGCTACGGGTTCTACGGGGCAAGCCCTGCTAGAACTGCTGGAAATGCGCCTTGACAATACGGTCTTTCGTTTGGGCCTGGCGGGAACTATCCCCGGTGCTCGGCAATTAGTCAACCATGGCCACATTTTGGTCAATGGTAAAGTGGTGGATATCCCCAGCTATCAATGTCGTCCGGGGGATGTGGTGAGTGTCCGGAACCGTGAGCGTTCCCGCCGTATGGTGGAAACCAATATGGAATTTCCGGGTTTAGCAAATTTACCTTCCCATTTAGAGTTCGACAAAAATACCCTCACGGGAAAAGTCAATAGTGTTATTGAACGTGAATGGATTGCTTTGCAAATCAATGAATTGCTCGTGATTGAGTATTATTCTCGGAAGGCATAGCATTATTGGGGAAATTAGGCAGATTTCGATCTTCCTACCCCGATCGCCAAACTAATTTGCGTCTTTTTTACCGTGGCAGGTATCCCCCGGGAAAAATACAGATAAGGGGAATGCCTGCCCATGGGCTATGCATCTAAATTGGGCTTACTGAATAGGTGTACAAAGTCTTATTAGGTAAAAATTTCAGCCATTTTCAAGATGATAAAGTGCACGTTTTGGGGAGATGGCGCTAAGAAGTTCATGCACTTTTTTGGAAAATTATCGCTTGGAATCCTGATCGGTCAGCCAAAGTCCATATTTTTTTGTTGTATGGCATCTAGATTCAATTTTTAGATCTATTCAGTAAGCCCTACCTAGACTAGGGTTTAAAATACTCAAGATTTTCATGAAACCTCCGGAATGTAGGAAAACTCATGGGCATTTATACGAAAGAGTGTGTCAAAGTGAAGGAAGCAACAGAGCACCCCCTGATGGTTTATGCCCCCCATGAGCACCCACTTATTACCGCCCCGCCTCAATGCCCCCCAGATTGAAGTTTTACCCAACGGTTTAACGATCATTGCAGAGCAGATGCCGGTGGAAGCGGTGTCGTTTCACCTCTGGTTACAGGTGGGATCGCGGTGGGAAGGTAATGAAATTAATGGCATGGCCCATTTTCTAGAACACATGGTTTTTAAAGGGACATCCCGTTTGGCCATGGGGGAATTTGAGCAGGTGATTGAGGCTCGGGGGGCCTCCACCAATGCGGCCACCAGTCAGGATTACACCCAGTTTTATACGACCTGTGCGCCCCAGGATTTTGCTGAGTTGGCACCATTGCAATTGGAGGTGGTGCTGAATCCGGCCATTGCGGATGATCCGTTTGAGCGGGAACGGTTGGTGGTGTTGGAAGAAATTCGGCGATCGCTCGATGATCCCCAACGGCGGATTTTTCAGGCGGTATTTCAGTTGGCTTTTCCGAAAACGCCCTATGCTCGCCCCGTCCTAGGCGATCGCCAAAGTGTGGAACAGTTACATGCTCAGCAAATGCGGGACTTCCATGCCCATTGGTACCAACCCCAAGCGATGACGGCAACGGTGGTGGGCAATCATCCGATCGCCGAATTAGTAGAGACAGTGGCCCAAAGTTTTTCAGACTGTTATCGGGTAAAGTCCCCGTCCCGAGGGCTAACCATGCCTAGGAGCGTATCACCGCCGAAATTTAATACCGTGGAAAGCAAAACGGTGATTGATCCGACGTTACAACAAGCCCGGTTAATTTTATTGTGGCGAGTCCCCGGATTGGATCAGTTTTGGGACTTATTGCCCTTGAGTGTGTTGGCGGTGATTTTAGGACGGGGGCGGGTGTCGCGGTTATTTCGGGAGTTACGGGAAGAAAAAGGGCTGGTGACGGCCATCGGAGCAAGTAATTCGGTGCAGGCCCAACAAGGGATGTTTTACATTGCCGCTCAGTTACCCGCTGACAATATCGAGGCCGTAGAGGCTTGTATTTTGGATCATATCAGGCGACTACAAACGGAACTCATTCCGACAACCACCCTGAATCGCGTTCAAAATCAAGTGGCCAACCGCTTTATTTTTGGCAATGAACGTCCCGGCGATCGGGCCAATCTTTACGGCTATTATTATTCCCAAATTGGCGATTTAGAACCAGCTTTAACCTACCCGGATCACGTCCAAAATTTAACCGCCCAGGATCTCCAAGCGGCGGCCCAAACCCATCTCTCTCCCACGGCCTATGGACGAGTGGTGGCATTACCTTCGGAGAGCTAGGGGTTTAAAAAATTCCCTAAAAACCATGAACCATCGAGGCAATAAGGAAAATTTACCCAGTAAAATCTGCATTGTTTGTCAGCGGCCTTTCACCTGGCGTAAGAAATGGGCCAAGTGTTGGGATGAGATCAAATATTGTTCCGATCGCTGTCGTCGTCGTCGCCGCCCAGATAACCCGTAAATAACCAATCGGGGCCGATCGCCTGACACTGCATATTTTCGAGCCTTAAGGCTTCGGTCATCTGAGTTAACCCTAGGTTGCCGATGGGGGAGGGAGCATGGGTTCCACCAATGATTTTCGGCGCAATAAAGCCGTGGATTTTCTGCACACACCCCTGGGCGATGGCCGGAGCCGCCAACATTCCCCCACATTCCCAAAGGACTTGTAAGCAATCCCTTTTGTACAACTCATTCATGACGGCGATCGGAGTCAATTTTGCAAAAACGAGAACTTCTACCCCCATTTTTTCTAACTGTAAATGGATTTGCGGATCACAATTTTTTTCCGTAATCACTAGGGTTTTGGCTTCTTGCTGATCCCATAACTGCGCCTGTAACGGCAAATCCAGCGATCGACTTAGTACTACCCGCAATGGATTATGATTCCTCACCCCATGGCTGGTTAATTGGGGATTATCCCGTCGCACCGTATTGCCCCCCACAATCACCGCCTGACCTTCACTCCTCAACTGGTGTACCCATCCCCTGGCGATCGGACTAGTAATCCAGGCACTGTGTCCTTGATCCGTAGCGATTTTTCCATCCAAGGTCATGGCATATTTGAGGATGCCAAAGGGTCGCTGGTGTTTAATCCGAAAACAAAAGGCTTCATTCAATTGTTGACAGGCTTTCTCTTCTATCCCCACCCGCACCGTAATTCCCGCTTGTCGTAACCGGTCAATGCCTTTCCCCGCTACCAACGGATTGGGGTCTACCATGCCCACCACCACTGTTTTAATGCCTGCTTGAATAATCGCTTCAGTACAGGGCGGCGTGCGTCCTTGGTGATTGCAGGGTTCCAAATTGACGTATAACGTTGCTCCCCGGGCCTCTTCCCCCGCTTGACGGAGGGCAAAAATTTCGGCATGGGGTTGGCCGGCCTGGGGATGAAACCCTTCCCCCACCACCTGATTCTGTTGAACAATCACCGACCCGACCATGGGATTAGGCGCTGTTTTGGCGATCGCCGTTTTAGCCAACACTAAACAACGCCGCAAATAGATTTGATCTGAAAACATAATGCCAGGGGGGTTTAGGATTGAGTATGAACCCCGCCATCGGATGTAATGGCATTTATCTCCGAACCATCGGCGGGTTGCAGGGAAGCAATTCTTATTTTGACGTCAAACCCAATATTTGAGGCATGGTTCAAGGAAGCCATCGGGTTTTAAGACATCATTTTTGCAACTATACTCAATAAGACTCGATCCAAATCCCATCGTTAAGCATTGCTGTCGATGACGGGGAAAGGTGTGGAATGATGGTGATAATTTATTGGTGATAATTTATTTAAAATAATCGTATGCTTAATCCCTATTTACTTTTGCAGTTTCAATCCCCCGGCCCTGTGATGCTCGAAATCGGGCCTTTATCCCTACGCTGGTACGGCTTTTTAATCGCCAGTGCGGTGATTATTGGCTTGAACCTGTCCCAATGGTTAGCGGTTAAACGGCGGATTAACCCCGATTTATTAAACGATCTCGCCCTATGGTTAGTGGTGGCAGCCATTCCCTGTGCCCGGCTTTATTATGTTGCTTTTGAGTGGTCCCGTTACGTTCAAAATCCTGCTAGTATTTTTGCTATTTGGCAGGGGGGCATTGCGATTCATGGGGCATTAATTGGGGGAACTCTGGCAACGGCATGGTTTGTGCGTCGTCACCACTTATCTTTCTGGAATTTGCTAGATGTTTTGGTTCCTTCGGTTATTCTTGGCCAGGCGATCGGGCGTTGGGGAAATTTTTTCAATTCCGAAGCCTTTGGGGCACCCACTGATTTACCCTGGAAACTCTATATTCCCCTTGCTAATCGTCCCCCTAGTGTGGCGAATTATGAATTTTTTCACCCAACGTTTTTATATGAATCCCTCTGGAATTTGGGCGTTTTCTTAATACTATTAACCCTATTTTTCTACGGACTCCGCCACCCGGAGAAAGTGAAAACCGGGGCGATCGCCTGTGGGTATTTAATTGGCTACAGTCTAGGACGGGTGTGGATCGAAGGTTTACGGATGGATAGTCTCATGTTGGGCCCCTTAAAAATCGCCCAAGTCGTCAGTTTAACTATGATGGCGATGGGGGGAGTCGGTTTGGTGTGGCTCTATGGATTTAACCGCTCTTTACCGGATTTTGAACGCCCGAAAGCTGTTGCCCAGGATCCTTAATTTCAACAATTCCTGGGTTACGATATCAAAATTCGCTCTTATTTTCGGTGTCCTAATAGGCGATCGCGCAGGTATTGAATCCGGTCTCGATAGTGGGCCGCTGCTTCAAATTCTTGCTTTTTAGCGGCAGCTTTCATATTTTCTTCGAGTTGTTGGATTAAATCGGGAATTTTTTCTAAGGGCAAATCCTCCGCCTGTTCATAAACGGCTTCTAATTGTTGGGCATTAAGACGGCGAGAAATATCTAAAAATTGCAAAATGGCGTTATTAGCCCGTTTATCAATGGGTTGGGGAGTTATGCCATGGCGTTCATTGTAAGCTCGTTGAATGACCCGACGACGTTCTGTTTCGGCGATCGCCTTTTCCATGCTCTTGGTTAAATTATCGGCGTATAAAATGGCTTGACCCCGGACATGGCGGGCGGCGCGGCCAATGGTTTGAATTAATGACCGTTCTGCCCGTAAAAACCCTTCTTTATCCGCATCCATAATGGCCACCAGGGAAACTTCGGGTAAATCTAACCCTTCCCGCAATAAATTGACCCCAATCAAGACATCAAATTCCCCCTCTCGTAACGCCTGTAAAATTTCAATGCGTTGAATGGATTGGATCTCAGAGTGGAGGTATTGTACTTTCACCCCCCGTTCTGAAAAATATTCCGTGAGATCCTCTGCCATCCGTTTCGTTAGGGTCGTAATTAATACCCGTTCTTGCCGCTCTACCCGCGCTTGAATTTCCCCGTATAAATCATCCACTTGCCCTGTGGTGGGACGCACAAAAATTTCTGGATCTAAAACCCCCGTCGGTCGAATAATTTGTTCCGCCAGGCGATCGCCGGATTGCTCCAATTCCCAATCCCCCGGCGTCGCAGAAACAAACACACATTGCTTCACTTTTTGCCAAAATTCTTCCGCTTTTAAGGGGCGATTATCGGCAGCACTGGGTAGTCGAAAACCATGATCAATTAACACCTTCTTGCGGGCTTGATCGCCATTGTACATGCCCCGCAGTTGGGGAATGGTAACGTGGGATTCATCAATCATTAATAACCAATCATCGGGAAAATAATCAATTAAACATTCCGGCGGTTCCCCGGCGTTGCGTCCCGCTAAATAACGGGAATAGTTTTCCACCCCATTGCAATAGCCCACTTCCTGCAACATTTCCAAATCGTAGCGGGTTCTTTGGCTCAGGCGTTGGGCTTCCACCAATAAATTATTTTTCTCCAAAAAAGCAACCTGGGTTTCCATTTCCGCCCGGATTTGTTCACAGGCGATCGCCAAGGTTTCTTCCGGGGTAACAAAGTGGCGAGCGGGGTAAATACTTAATGCGGGTAAACTTTGCAAAATTTCCCCCGTCACCGGATCAATTAAGCGAATGGCTTCAATTTCATCGCCAAAAAATTCAATGCGAATTACCCGGTCTTCATAGGCGGGCACAATCTCTAACACATCCCCTTTCAGCCGAAACCGCCCCCGTTGTAACTCAATATCATTGCGGCTATATTGCACATTGACTAAATCCCGAATCACTTGCCGGGGATCATAGTCTTCCCCCACTTTTAACGGCACCGCCGCCTTTAAATATTCACTGGGAATTCCTAACCCATAAATACAACTAATAGACGCCACCACAATCACGTCCCGCCGCTCAAATAAAGATCGGGTAGCAGAATGGCGCAACATATCAATTTCATCGTTAATCGACGCCGTTTTTTCAATATAAGTATCCGTCACCGGAATATAAGCTTCAGGTTGATAATAATCGTAATAACTAATGAAATATTCCACCGCATTCTCAGGAAAAAATTGCCGCAGTTCATTACATAATTGGGCTGCCAAGGTTTTATTATGGGCCAATACCAACGTGGGGCGACCCAGTTCCGCAATTACCGAGGCCATGGTAAAAGTTTTACCCGTCCCCGTTGCCCCCAACAAGGTCTGGAATTGATTTTCCTGTTGGAGAGATTGCACTAAAGCGGCGATCGCCGTCGGTTGATCCCCGGTGGGGCGAAAGGGCGCGCGGAGTTGAAATAAGTCGGAGGTCATCGCGGCAAAATGGCTATAGTCTGGGATAATAAACCCTATTAAAGATTGCTATCTTGACAAATCAATTAGCAGTGTATCTTTAAGATCACGAACGACATTTTAACAAAACCTTGAGGGTGGCTTGGCCGTCCTGACCATGAATGCCGACTTCCACGGCGATGCTAATACGTTAATTAATATCTAAAGGAGATAGACCTATGACCGAGGAACAGCAGGGAACTAACGCCACCCCCAACGACGAAACCCCTGAAACCACCGGTAGAACCACCGGCAGCCGCAGCCGTCGTCCCAAATCCACCCCCACCAAGGAAAGCTCGGCTCTATCGCTCAAATCAAGACAAAGTGGTGGCCTTGAATTACTCCCAACACCCCAGGGTTTACCCACGAACCGCCCCATCGAAGCGAGCAAATTGCATATCGTTAGTACCTACGGCGCCGTTGGGGGAACCCGTCCATTGGTGCAAGTCTGATGGAAATGAGCGGATCATTAACAATTTCTGGCAATCGACCCATCGCCCTGAGCCACCTTAAAATCAGTGAAACCTATTCTGGTAATCGGCCAGTGGCCTCTAATGAAATCGATGATCCCAGTACCTTAATGGGTTACCTGGACTAGGGCTATAATCAGTCGGTTGAGATGGCTTCCTGAAAAAACGTGTCCATACTACAAATTACGAACCTCCAGTATTGCTGCTTAATCGCCGACTGGAGGTTTTTAGCGCAGGGCCCACATAGAACTGTTGGATCCCCACTCTGGTAAAGGAGCAGGGGGGACAGCTTAAGAACGGCGAATTTTATCCTTTTGACTGATAAAGATTAGCGCGATGGTGGCAGGGATGACAACAATGGTAGCTCCTAAAACCAGGCTCCAGAGAAAGTTTGCTAAAGAAGGGGTCATATCGCGTTAACCTCGTTTTTTAAAGATATCGTTCCCTATTCTATCGGCTTTTGTTCCTCCCATAGTCCTCCGCCAACCCTTCAGGTTTTGGGCTACAATCCGGAGAGGTTTTCGGTGTTCTGGGGGCTATCAGGCTGCTGACGGTATAACCCCAGAGAGTATTTATTATTTAGTTTTATTTTCCCTTGACCCTGCTAACTGTTTTTTCTGATCTTTTAATGGCCCGTTTTAGGTTGATGATAACCGGGGGACTTAGTACGGCGATGTTGTTGACAAGCTGTGCGCCCCCCGATCCCATGGCCCAGCCCCAAACAACCCCAACCCCTGAGTTTAGTAGCCAGTTAAGTCTGCAAAAAGCAACGTTGGAACAGGCTAATGCCAAAGGGCAGACCCTGTGGAAAATCCAAGTAGAAAAGGGACAATATACCCCCGATCGCCAAAATGCGACGTTGGTTGATATCAAAGGGGATTTTTATCAAGATGGGAAGGTGGTTTTAAAAGTCAAAGCAGATAAAGGAGAAATTGTTCAAGATGGTAAATCATTAATTTTAAAAGAGAATATTGTGGCCGTTGATCCCCGCAATAAAGCCGTGCTCCGTGCCCAAGAAGTGGAATGGCTAGCGGAAGAATCGGTGTTGATTGCCCGCAACCAATTGAAGGGAGAACATCCTGAGTTAACGGTGACAGCGAAGGAAGGACGGTATGACACTAAAAATCAACGGCTGTTGTTGACGGGCAATATTGTGGCGGTGACGGAAAATGGTCAGAAAAAAACGAAAGATCCCCGACGTTTAGAGCTAAAAACTGAAGCTATCACCTGGGAAATTAATCAGGATAAAATCATTGGCGATCGCCCTTTACGATTGGTTCGTTTTGAAGACAAAATCGCAACGGATGAAGTGAAGGCGGGCAAGGCAATGGTGTTGCTCAAACAGCAGTTGGTATATCTCAGTCAACTCAGCGAGTTTAAATCCTTAGACCCGACGCTGCAAATTGCCACAGACCGCCTCACCTGGTTATATCTTTCTCGCTATGTCGCCACAGACGTTCCGATTAAAGTGTTTGATTATGTGCAAAATATCACCGCGCAGGGCAATCAAGGGGTTGTTAATTTAGGCGATGGCATTGCCATCTTACACAAGGGCACAAATGCCATCAGTGAGGCCCAGCAGTCCCAGTTATACGCCGATCAACTCACCTATTCCTTTACCCCCCAAACCCTTGAAGCCACCGGCAATGTGATTTATGAGCAACAAAAAGGCATGAAGTTTAATCTGACCGGCGATCGGGCGGTTGGTTCCCTGCAAAATAACAGTGTCATCATCACCAGTAACCAACCTGAACGGGTGGTGACTGAAATTTATCCCAATAGTGACCGTTAGCCCTAATACATCTAAAAAAAGCAGGCATTCAGGGGCTACCCATCTAAAATAAAGCCAGAGTCAGCAAGGATTTAAAGTAGGATTTGCTAAATAAGGCAATTAATCGAGGGACCCAGTAGGATAACTTATCTGTCGATCTATGCTTTACCCAGAAGTCGTGAAGCCGTGCTGTGGCAAGTGTTTCAAGGAGCAATGAGGACGAGAAAGAGAAAAGAAGGATAGAATGGCTATAGAAAAAGCGAAATACTGGGAGGTAAACCATGCAGTCTTGGGCTTCAGAGGAATTGCAAAACGCGGACCTCGGCGATATCCGACTCAATAAACGCTTGGTG
>JBJOGT010000361.1:0-3468 GCA_046048115.1 Cyanobacteriota bacterium
TCTTCTAAAATCCGAAAAATAGTAGGCAATAAATCCGGCGCTTGAAACTGCTGGGGAGAAAGATTAATGGCAATGCGAAAATCATCATCCACATATTGTTGCCATTGCTTCAACTGTTGAAAGGCCGTGCGGAGAATCCATTCGCCGACGGGAATGATTAGACCAGTGGTTTCCAATAACCCCATAAACCCCCCTGGAGAAATTAATCCCTGCTCAGGATGTTGCCAGCGGATCAGTGCTTCAACCCCACTGAGACTACCGGATCTGACATTAATAATCGGCTGATAATACAATAGAAATTCATTTCGTTCTAAGGCTTGATGGAGGGCATGCTCAAGTTGAATTCTTTCCAAATGATTACTACTGAGGGAATCTTCAAAGAAACAATATTGGCGGCTACCGATGTCTTTCACTTCATTGAGCGCCACACCAACTCGATTTAAGAGAATTTCGACATTATCGCCATTTTCTGGATAACAGGCAATACCGGCATAACCATTTAAATAGAGGGGATTATTGGCAATAAAAAAGGGGCGTTTTAAAATCAGTAATAAGCGTTGTACAAAAATTTCAATTTCTTGTTTATTTTTACATGAAGTAATTAATAAGATGAACGTATCTCCCCGCCATCGACAGAGTAAATCCTCAACCCGTACATGGGCAGAAAGTCGCTCGGTAATAATTTTTAGGACATCATCGGCTATGCTATGCCCCAGCACATCATTTAAGGATTGGAGTTCACGAAAACTCAGTAAAACTAGACTGAGGGGAGAATCTACTATGGCTTTAGTACTGAGAATCTTGCTAAATTCTTGTTTAAATAAAAAGCGATTCGGTAGATCGGTCAAGGGGTCATAAAATGCTTGATAGTTGAGAGACTTTTCAATCACTTTTCGCTCAGTAATGTCAAAAACATAACTGCGGATAAATTGACTTTCAGCGGGGTAATGAACGTGTTGCTCGTAGAATTTATCTTCGATCGCCACTTCCCGGGTGTGCATGTAGTATCCTTGGGAATCCCGTTGGTTAGGAACGATCTCCTTGAGAAGGGGGTGGAAGAATTTTTCTTCGGCCAGGGTGGGAAATTTTTCCTGGGCAGCGGCATTTACATAGGTCAAATTGCCAAAGTAATCAATTTCAACCATCGGGTAAGGACTATATTCAATGCAAGCTGCGAGTTTAGTTAATTGCTCATGGGTGAGATTGTCTAGAACATTACGATGGTGAATTAATGTAATATCCCATTGTTCTTGGGGATGATGCACCGCCAATTCTGGGGGGGATAAGCGGGGCAAGTGGTGGTCGTCAATATCTTCATTGGGAAACGTTGGATTACGAATGACCTGATAAAAAATTTGAATATCTTCTGCTAGCGCAATCACATCCCCATGATTTAGCTCCCGCTCCAAATAGGATTCTCCATTCACCCAAACCCCATTGCGACTGCGATGCCCCTCTAAATCCCCATCAATAATATGGAAAGAAATATCGAGATTGGGATTAATCTTTTTGATCAATGTTGCGTGACGCCGAGATACCTGGGGCGATGGAATGACAATATTATTGCTGGGATGACGCCCAATGGAGTAACAAGAGTTTTGAATACGAATTACTTTTTTAAAGGATGGCGAATCGACAACCAATTGATAGAGCATGGCGACGGGGAAGAGACTAAACAGATAACGCCAAAAGCATACAGTGATGAATCACGCCGATGGATTTACCCAACTGTATTGTTTTCTACTAGCTTGCCACAGTTTTTCCTGAAGCAGAATATTTTTTGCAAACAATAAGCCGCTCCAGATTCGGTTTTCCGATCTCAGAAGATAAGACCAAAGCGTGATAAATTTTGGGTGAAAGTTGCCTAACGCTAAAAACTTATGCCATTCACTATTGATTCAGCCCGTGGGATTTTCCCGAACACCCTTGCAGCGGATGTCGTCCCCGCTACCATTGCCCGTTTCAGCCAACTCAATGCCGAAGACCAATTGGCCCTGATTTGGTTTGCGTACCTAGAAATGGGCAAAACCCTGACGATCGCCGCCCCTGGAGCCGCTAGCATGCAACTCGCGGAAAATGCCCTCAAGGAAATCCAAGCCATGAGCCCGATGCAACAATCCCAGGCCATGTGTGACCTTGCCAACCGCACCGACACCCCCATTTGCCGCACCTATGCAAGCTGGTCTCCCAACATCAAACTGGGTTTCTGGTATCGCTTGGGCGAATTAATGGAACAAGGTAAAGTGGCGCCCATTCCCGCTGGTTACCAACTCTCCGCCAACGCTAACGCCGTCTTAGTCACCATCCAAGGTTTAGAGGCGGGTCAGCAAATCACCGTACTCCGGAATGCCGTTGTCGGCATGGGCTACGACGCTGGCAAAGACGACTCCCAACGGGTGGCTGAACCGGTGGTTCCTCCCCAAGAAATAGCCCAGCGCACTAATGTCAGCATTGAAGGGGTAGATAATCCGACGGTGTTGGCCTACATGGACAACCTCAACGCTAACGATTTTGAAACGTTGATCGGACTCTTTACCCCCGATGGTGCGCTCCAACCCCCCTTCCAACGCCCCATTGTCGGCAAAGAAAATATCCTCCGCTTTTTCCGCGAAGAATGTCAAAACCTCAAACTCATTCCAGAACGGGGAGTTACCGAACCGGCGGAAGATGGCTTTATCCAAATCAAAGTCACCGGCAAAGTGCAAACTCCCTGGTTTGGCGGTAATGTCGGCATGAATATTGCCTGGCGCTTTTTGCTCAATCCGGAAGGAAAAGTCTTTTTTGTGGCGATCGACCTGTTAGCCTCTCCGAAGGAACTGCTCAATTTCGCTCGTTAAACAGCGCAGGCTGATCCCGGAAAAACCCAATATTCAATTTAAGTGGGCTGATTGTTGCAGAGCAAGCCCGCTTTTTTTATGATGGTAATAATTATTACAAATCAATACCATAACAATGTTGCAAACCCCCGAAGCGCCCTGGACGGAAAGCGAAACCCAATCGGCCCATACCCTCTTAAAAAAAGCCTACGACAGAGAAGTCAAGCATTTACTAGCAGAAGTACAAAATCAAGTCTCTAACATCACGCAAGTTGATGAATTATGGGACCTACACGACTTTCTGAGCGCTAAACGCCATGAAATCGATGGCAAATATGACGGGCGAGAGTCTGTAATTGTCTTTGTTTTTGCCCAATTACTCAGAGAGGGCTTGGTCGATGCTGATGAGTTAGCCTTTTTAGCTGGGGAAAAACGAGCCAAAATTAAAGCCCTAGCCCGTTTATAGCAAATCTTAGCTAATCTCATGCTGACGCGAGTTGTTCACTGAAAACCTGCCCGGGTAATGGGAAGCGTCAATATTGAGATCCTCTCTTGAACAGGATTGCTTGGGGAATAATTCATCGGTTTGATCAACCAGCAATGATAATATACCTTGCAGTTTCATCTGCAGTTTCCTTTATCCGGCTTTCCC
>JBJOGT010000362.1:0-2510 GCA_046048115.1 Cyanobacteriota bacterium
CCGAAACTAGAGGAGCATCTTCTTTTTCAAATAATCGCTCCACAAAAAAGTTTGGTACTAATGCCAATGCCTTGAATGATTGAAATTCAATATTTTTACCATTTTTCTGATAACCCTGATGCCGCCCTAATCGTCCAAGTCGTTGAATAAAATTACCCGCATCGGCAGACTCAAACAAGAGAAAATTAATCTTAAAATCAACCCCCACATCAATGGTGCTAGTGCCAATTACTAAATCTGCCGCTAAAGAGTTTTCCTTGGTTTCCCGACTTGCTAACCCCGTATTTTCGCCCACTGTTAACCCCAAAGGTTGCAGCAAATCCCGAAAAAAGGGCACTAACCGCTTCACTGCCGCCACTGAATTGAGAATGATCGCCCCTTTACTACCAACTTGCTTAAATTGAGTAACAACACGTTGAGCATTTTCTTTTAACCAACTTTCCGATGCTTGACTGCTGGATTCCAGAGGAATAAATTCAAGCTCAATTTGACTGACAACCTTCCGCCATTGTTGGGCGATTAGTTTATTCTGCTCCTCTCCATCCCCAGGAAATTGATATTTATGGTTAGCCTCTGGATCAATAATCTGACAATTAAACCCTGCGATTTTTAAACGTTCTATAAAAGTGTTATCTGGTGTGGCTGAAAGAAATAAACACTTTATATTTTTGCCTTGGGTAAACTTTCGTAGTAACATTGTGTTTAAAACACTCGCAATTTGCGGCGCAGAAAAAACATGAAACTCATCAAAAATCATTAACTCAAAATCATTCTGAATTTTGCCCCATAAACTATCCCTATTCTCCTGCGGTGACAAATAAGCTCCCCGATAAATATAGTGAAATAAATCAGGATTGCTGATTAAAATTTCAGAACTGCCTAACCGAGTATCAATGGCTTGCTTTTTTCGTTGCCCCTCTTCTTCCGCATATAGCTCCAACAACTCACCACTCAATCGATTACAGCGGGGTTTAATTTTCGGATCAAATAGCTCAATATAATTCTTGATTTGTGATTCCTGATCCCGTGCCAACTCATTGGTTGGATAGAGCGACACCACAGAAAATAACTTTTGCGTCAAGGTTTTTAAATACGCGGCCAAACTTTTGCCATCTCCTGTCATCGCCACATTAAACACCACATCAATTTCAGGATTATTAAGGGCCTTTAACGTTTCTACCTGATGCCAAGCTAATGCCGTCCATCCATTCGGTAAACTAACTCCGGTAGGTAACTCTAACGCTGGAGCAGAATAAATAGGCTTAAGCAAAATATGATTGTGAGTCATTATTGTGAATAGTGTCCGTACTCGCTTGTTAATCCTGATTTTAACTGACAAAATTGAGATCGAGACAATTTGAACGCAAAAAGTGGACGTACATTTATGGGGCGTAAAGGTCAATCGATTACTCTTTCTCTTTCCGAGCGGGAAAAGCAACAACTCGAAGCCCTCGCCCTCGATCTGGGCTGTCTTTGGGGCGATCGCCCGAATATTTCCAAACTGATTAAAGCCATTGCCCAAAACCAGTTCCGTCTTGCCCCCAACCATGATTGGTCAACAGAACGAATTCGGGCCTTAAACCAAGCCCGTTTAACTCTGATCGACCAGGGCAGAATAGATGATGCAACGGCGATCGCCGAACTGTTATTAGAACGATCCGATATCACCATCCCATTACAGTTAGAACTCGAAACCTTTTTAAAAACCCCCATCAAACCCTGGCGAAAAGCCATTGATCGCTATATCCAGCAACAACGCCCCTTCCAGCTAACCTACCAAGATCCCAGCGGACGCCTGTGGCAATTTTCTATTTGTTATGCTCAGATTCGTCGCCACGAAAAACGGGAATATCTCGACTGTTGGTGTGAAGAAATCGAAGGGAATCAAGACCTTCCCCCATTGCAACATAACTGGTGCTTACGCTTAGACCGCATTGAAGATGCCGCTATCAATCCTTACTCCCAACCTTGGCGCCAAGAGTTAGACACTATCACCGTGGAATTCCATCTCTATGGACGACTTGCCTTTAACTATCAAAGTCAAACCCGACCTGACCAGTACAACGCTTGGCATCCCGACTTCCCCCAGACGCGCCAAATTATTCGTAAAGTTAGCAGTACCTTTTGGTTTATTCGGGAAATTTTACCTTATGGCAAAGATTGCCAAGTGATCAGTCCTACCAGTGTCCGTCAAAAAATTATCGATGAGTTAGGCTTACTCAACCAACATTATATTCAAGATACTAAATTACCTTAGTTACATAAACCGCATTTTCGGGTTTCGGAAAAAGGAAAAATAAAAATTCTCTCTGAAAAAATTAACGATCGCCGCTCCTCTCGATGTTGCCAATCACAGTGACTAAGCAAAAAAACGTTGTGGGGAAACCAGAAACCCAGCAAATCATGGCCGTCTTTAAAGCCATCAGCACAGCCACCTGGCAATCCTTCATCAACAACCGCCTACCGATTCTCAACCTATCCACCGACGTCTTAGAACTCACATTCCGCAG
>JBJOGT010000363.1:0-3141 GCA_046048115.1 Cyanobacteriota bacterium
CTCGGATTATCTTAATTGACTCAATACTCACCGATATGCAAAAAAACAATCGTCCCTTTATTCCCTTTATACGACACTTTGGCCCTAGCTATATACTAGAGAAATCTAAACGTGAATTTACTCGTCGAGCGAAAAAAATAAGCAATCAGATCCGTAGAAATTCAAAAAAAATATTCTCCCAAGAAATGTCAGTGAGCCAAGACTTAAAACTCATGACAATTTACAGGCAACTTAGCTTAGTTCGTCATACTCCTCTAAGTTTTTGTCCTATATCATTAATAATGTCTGACGAATTTAGATTGAAGTATAATCTACAGCCATTACTTGATCATTATCAAAATATGGAATTACAGGTTATTTCTGGTTATCACCATACTTTATTTAATAATCCCTATGTTGAAGCTTTAGCGACCGCCATTGATGAGCGTGTCACAGCAGATTTCACTTAACTCAAGCGAATATTGTTTGAACATTTTATCCCTGACTTAATCCCCAAAAATGCTTGATCTTAATCCTCTTAATTTATCCCCTTCCGTTCATAGTCTGATTGATATTCTTCAATGGCGATCGCGCCATCAATCCGACCAACGGGCTTATACATTTTTAGTAGATGGTGAAAAACAAGAGAAGCATTTAACCTATTTTGAGCTAGATCAACAGGCCAAAAATCTTGCTTTCCATCTGAGTTTGATCACCACTCCTGGCGATCGGGCGTTATTACTATACCGTCAGGGATTGGATTTTATTGTGGCGTTTTTCGGCTGTTTATATGCAGGGGTTATTGCGGTGCCGGCCCAATTGCCCCATCGACGACAAAAGTTATCCCATCTCCAAGGTATTGTTAATAATTCCCAGGCTCAAATTGCGTTAACAACGACTGATTTATTGGCTGATTTGCAAGACCGTTTTAGCCAAGATGGGGGATTACAAACTCTCCAATGGATGGCGAGTGATAACCTGTCTGGTGACACTATTTCAGAGGCTCAACTACCCGCGTTAAAACCTGAGATGTTAGGGTTTCTTCAGTACACATCTGGCTCCACCGGCACGCCCAAAGGGGTCATGGTCAGTCACGGAAATCTGCTCCATAATTCGGAAACGATTCGACAAGCTTTTAAACTGACGGAAGCGAGTGTCTCTGTGACATGGCTCCCCAGTTTTCATGATATGGGGCTGATCGATGGCATTATTCAACCCCTTTATAGTGGTTTTTTGGGGGTGATTCTGTCCCCCATTGCCTTTGTGCAAAAACCCCTAAGGTGGCTTCAGGCGATCGCCCGTTATGGCGCTACCCATTCTGGTGGGCCGAATATGGGCTATGAGTTGTGTACTAATAAAATCGCGGCTGATCAGTTGGCAGGTCTCGATTTAAGTCATTGGCACAGTGCTTATAGTGGTGCGGAACCGATACGTTGGCAAACCCTCGAAAAATTTACGGCAAAATTTGCTGGGTGTGGCTTTAAATCCCAGTTTTTTTACCCTTGCTATGGCATGGCGGAAGCGACCTTGATGATTACGGGAGGAACTGTTGATGAGCCGCCGTATTATTGCGCCGTTGAACCCGAGGCGTTAACCAAACAGAGAATTGTTTCAAGCCAGGACAAAGGCAGAAGGCTGGTGGGGTGTGGTCATCTTTGGTTGAATACCCAAATCCAAATTGTAGATCCAGAGACATTAACGCCATGCCCTTCGGGCCAAGTGGGGGAAATCTGGGTTTCTGGTGGTAGTGTGGCCCAAGGTTATTGGAAGCAACCGGAACAGACTCAGGCGGTATTTCAGGCATTTTTGGCAGATTCTGGAACGGGCCCATTTTTGCGGACGGGGGATTTGGGGTTTATTAAGGGAGAGGAACTTTTTATTACAGGACGAATTAAAGATGTCATTATTCTCTGGGGACGCAATCTTTATCCCCAGGATATTGAGTTAACGGTAGCCCAAGCCCATCCTGCTTTAAGGGCTGATTGTGGAGCAGCTTTTACAGTGGAGGGAGAGGACGGTGAGCGTTTGGTCATTGTCCAAGAGGTTGAACGTTCTGCGCTAAAAAATTTGCCGGTGAATGAGATTGTCGGGGCGATCCAGGCCGCCATTGTTGAGGAATATGAGGTGGCGGTGGCGGTGGTGCTGTTACTCAAACCCGCGACCATTCCTAAAACCTCTAGTGGCAAGATTCAACGGGGCCGGTGTCGAGAGGTTTTTCTTCGCAATGAGTTGATGAGTGTCGGGGAATGGCGATCGCCGATGGATAACCCCTTAACAGAGAGTCCTTTAAACGCTCGTAATTCTGATGGTGAAGGGTCTGGTTCCTTGGATATTGTTGTGAATACCGAGAGGATTTCTTTAACGGCGATCGAAGATTGGTTAATTCAACGATTAGCCGCCAATATGGGGTGTTCTGCTGAAGAAATTGACCCCAGTATCTCCTTTTCCCGCCATAGTCTTGACTCTTCTGTTGCCCTCAGTTTAACTGGAGAACTGGCTGAATATTTAGGAATTTCCCTACAGCCAACACTATTTTGGGAATACCCCACGATTGAGGTTTTGGCGGATTATTTAGCCCAAAAACTTGCATGATGTAAATAATTTGTTGTTGACTACTATTAAATATGGCGACCTCTACGATTCAATTTAATCCATTCTCCCCGGAGTTTCATCAAAATCCCTATCCTGTCTATGCCCGTCTACAGGCGGAAGATCCCATCCACTGGAGTTTTTTAAATGCTTGGGTCATCACTCGTTATGCAGATGCGTCTTTTGTATTGCAAGATTCAAGGTTTAAGGTCGATGATCTTCCTGAACGCCTTCTGCAAAAAAATCAGTTTCTTCAGCAGGAAAATTTCAATGCCCTCTCCCAAACGATCGCCAAATGGTTGTTTTTTCTGGAAACCCCTGATCATACCCGACTTAGAAACTTGGTGAGTAAAGGTTTTTCTGCTACGAGTATCGAAGCTCTGCGACCCCTCATTAAAGATCAAGTTAATGGGTTAATTGATCAGTGCATAACCCAGGGGCAGATGGATATTATGGAGGATTTAGCGTCTCCTTTGCCGGCCATGACCGTCGCCAAAATCCTTGGTGTTCCAGATCAGGATGTGTCCCAGTTAATCCGCTGGTCCCATGAACTCTTTTTTGTGTTTGATCAAC
>JBJOGT010000364.1:0-10403 GCA_046048115.1 Cyanobacteriota bacterium
GGTGGTTCTGGTTTCATTGCTCTCGTTTTACTCCGGATTGCTTGAGGTGCTTTCTCATAAACCCGTGGGATCACTAAAACGACCAAGCCAGTGAACCTTTAATTTCAGAATCGCTAATGGACTCCCTCCTTTTTTGAGGGAATCGTGTTTAAGAAAATCCCAACTCATAAAGTCAAGTAGGAGATTAATTCAATGTACGACGTGTTCACTCGGGTTGTATCCCAAGCTGATGCTCGCGGTGAGTACCTTTCTGGTTCTCAGTTAGATGCTCTAAGCGCTACCGTTGCTGAAGGCAACAAACGGATTGATTGTGTTAACCGCATCACCGGTAATGCTTCCGCTATCGTTTCTAATGCTGCTCGTGCCCTGTTTGCTGAACAGCCCCAATTAATCCAACCCGGTGGAAACGCTTACACCAGCCGTCGTATGGCTGCTTGCTTGCGTGACATGGAAATTATCCTCCGCTATGTTACCTATGCAACCTTTACCGGTGACGCTTCCGTTTTAGAAGATCGTTGCTTAAATGGTCTCCGTGAAACCTATGTTGCTCTGGGTGTTCCCGGCGCTTCCGTTGCTGCTGGCGTTCAAAAAATGAAAGATGCTGCTTTGGAAATCGTTAACGATCCCAACGGCATTACCCGTGGTGATTGCAGCGCTCTCGTTGCTGAAATTGCTGGTTACTTTGACCGCGCTGCTGCTGCTGTTGCCTAGTTTGATTATTTTGATCAACACATTAGGTTATTAGGCTCTAACTAATACAGCATAACGCTGACTATATCTAGGAAAACTTTCACAATCTAACGGGAGATACCAAAACAATGAAAACCCCTTTAACCGAAGCTGTCGCTACCGCCGACTCTCAAGGTCGCTTTCTCAGCAGCACCGAATTGCAAGTTGCTTTCGGTCGTTTACGTCAAGCCAGTGCTGGTTTGCAAGCTGCTAAAGCGTTAACCGACAATGCCCAAAGCTTGGTCAACGGCGCTGCTCAAGCTGTTTATAATAAATTTCCCTACACGACCCAAATGCAAGGCAACAACTTTGCTGCGGATCAACGGGGTAAAGATAAGTGTGCCCGCGACATCGGCTACTACCTCCGCATTGTTACCTACTGCTTAGTTGCCGGTGGTACCGGTCCGTTGGACGAGTACTTGATTGCAGGTATTGATGAAATCAATCGTACCTTCGACCTCTCCCCCAGTTGGTATGTTGAAGCGTTGAAATACATCAAAGCTAACCACGGCTTGTCTGGTGATGCCCGTGATGAAGCCAATTCCTACCTCGACTATGCTATCAATGCTCTGAGCTAGTTTTTTAGCAAAAATAGTTTGGTTGACCTGGGAAGGTGGAGGGGTGTTGGCATTTTGTTGGCTGTCTCTCACTTTTCCAGGTCTCCTCGTATCTGGCCATTGGCCAGGGGTTATTTATAGCACTTTAACGAATAGGAGATTTCTCAGTGGCAATTACTACCGCAGCCTCTCGCTTGGGGATTGCTCCCTACAATGAGAGTCGTCCCGTTGAACTACGCCCTGACTTTACCCAAGATGATGCCAAGTTGGCGATTCGGGCGGTTTACCGTCAGGTTCTCGGTAACGACTATATTATGGATTCTGAACGCTTAAAAGGCGCTGAGTCCTTATTGTCCAATGGTTCCATCAGTGTGCGGGAATTTGTCCGTACGGTGGCCAAGTCCGAGCTTTATAAGACCAAATTTTTCTATAACAGTTTTCAAACCCGCGTTATTGAGCTGAACTACAAGCATTTGTTAGGTCGGGCTCCCTTTAGTGAAGATGAGGTGATTTTTCACTTGGATCTTTACGAAAATCAAGGGTTTGAAGCGGAAATTGATTCTTATATTGATTCGGTTGAATATCAAGAAAACTTTGGGGAAAATATTGTTCCCTACTATCGCTTTAATAATCAAGTGGGCGATCGCACCGTGGGCTTTACCCGGATGTTCCGCTTATATCGCGGTTATGCCAATAGTGATCGGGCCCAATTAGAGCGCAATGCTACCCGTTTAGCAACGGAGTTGGGGCAAAATACGGCTTCGGCGATCGTTGGCCCCAGTGGTAGCAATGCCGGTTGGGCCTATCGTCCCTCTAAGGCTGGCACCACGCCGGCTAAGGCATTGGGCGGTACGGTTCCCTTCGGTCAGGCAAGCAAATTGTTCCGGGTTGAAATTACGGCTATTTCTGCACCGGGCTATCGCTATCCCAAGGTGCGCCGTAGCAATAAAGCTGTGATTGTTCCCCTTGAACAACTCAACCAGACACTACAACAAATCAATCGCCTGGGTGGCAAGGTGGCAAGTATTACGCCTGCTAGCTTGAGCTAAGCCTCAGTTAAGAATTGATTGAGATTGAGGAGATGCCACGGGTTTGTGTTCTCTATTGTGGGAATGCCTAGGGTTGTCTCCTCTTTTTTTGACGGTTGTAATCATTATTCAACAACATTTAGGAGTTTATAAAATCTTATGTTAGGTCAATCTTCTTTGGTGGGTTATTCCAATACCCAAGCAGCTAATCGAGTATTTGTTTATGAAGTGACTGGACTTCGTCAAACGGATACCAACGAAAATAGTGCCTATGAAATTCGTCGGAGTGGCAGTGTTTTTATTAAGGTTCCCTATGCCCGTATGAATGATGAAATGCGTCGGATTTCTCGTTTGGGTGGAACGATTGTCAATATTCAACCCTATCAATCCGATAACAACGACCAAAATTAGGTTTTGAAGTTTTAGCGTTTGTTCATAACGGTGTGTGCTGACATTCGGCCCACCGTTTATGTTTGACTGATTCCTACTTTGGGAAGGAGATTAGGCGTCTAAGTTACCTTCTTTTTGGTCAAGGAAAGCAAGAGCTTAGTGTTATTCAATCATGCCCAATTCCCGTAAGGTTTGCCGTAATTTTTCCGCCTCCGGGGAGCGTCGTTGATCATAGAGGGCGATCGCCGTTTTAAAGGCTTCTAAACTTTCCGCTAATAAACCCGCTTTAAAGGCTGTTACGCCTAAGTTTTGATAGGCTTCTGCATAATCCGGTTGTAATGTAATCGCTTGTTGATAGGCTTTTAATGCTTCCATTAACTGACCTTGGGCTTTGTAAACCATGCCGAGGTTGAAAAAACTGATGGCTTGGGATGGATCGATGCGTGCCGCTGTTTCAAAGATTTGTAAGGCTTCGGATAAAGCCCCCATTTCCATCAACATACCGCCGTAGTTTAATAATGCCCCTAGCTTTAATGGCAATAAAATTTCTTCATTGAGGGCTTTTTGGTAATGCTTACGGGCTAATTCCCACTTTCTTTGTTCCCGAAAGGCATTGGCTAAATGGTAATGCAATTCAAAGCGAATGGGCACCGAAGCCGTATTAGTTTTTAAGCCTTGTTTTAGTAACTTTAAGCCTTCTTTGTCGTCCCCCATACTCAGATAAAGTGCCCCTAATTTATTACAGATATAGGGATCATTCGGGGTTTGTTGGAGGGCTTTTTCTAATAACACTTTAGCCCGCTGACTTTTTTGCCGTTGTTGTAATAATTCCGGGGTATAGCCTTTATGAAAAATTGCCACCCCTGCCAGATTGAGCACTTGCCAATGGGGTTCAGTGGCTAACAGATTTAAAACACTATCATCAATGCTTTCGTGGTAGGGACGGGTGAAGGTTAATTGGGGATGACGACGAAATAAACGGGACACCAAAGAATAGGGAGATTGACGACTGCCGATTTCATGGCGCATTAAATTCACCACCAAGGCGTTTTCGTTGGCGATCGCCGTTTTAAGGGTGGGAATAATGCGTTCATTCAGGGTTTCATCGGCATCTAGAATGAGTACCCAATCTCCGGTAACCTGGGCTAGGGCTTGATTTCTGGCCGCTGCAAAATCCTCCTGCCACTCTAGGGCAATCACCTTGGCCCCAGCTTGGATCGCAATGTCCACCGTGTTATCCGTTGACCCCGTATCGGCAATGACTATTTCGTCCACTAGCCCTGCCACACTGGCGAGGCAAGCGGGGAGAAACGCAGCTTCATTGTGGACAATCATGGAAAGACTGAGACTAGGCATAGGGGCATCCGTTAAACGTCAAGAAGATTATCGTATCGGAAGAATGGCGGTGGTTCAGGAAAATGGCCTAATGACAGGTACTTGTTAGCCTCACTGGGTCAAACGTTGCCATTGAGGTAATTCTCTTTTTTCCATCAGCAACGGCGATCGCCTGGGACTCTTTGGGTCAAAATTAGCGCAAACCAAGTTTTTTCATCGGTCCAGACTTGGCACGGCATTAAGTGGGACTGAGCTAACTGGTCAGTAATGCTGGATGATCCCGTGAGGGAAAATTTGCGGGAGACTTCGGTCAAAATAGTTTCCCCTTCAGCCAGACTGACCGTTAACCCCAGGCGATCGAGGTGAACGGTTTGATCCCTCAGACTCCTAAGGTGCATTTCAATTTGGGAGGCTTCGTCATTAAACCAAGCCTGATGTTTAAATTGATCAAGGTCAAAATCCCCTTGGAAACGCCAATTGAGATGGCGCAACATATTGAGATTAAAGGCCGCCGTAATGCCCTGGGCGTCATTGTAGGCTGCTTCTAAAATTGCCACGGGTTTGCGTAAATCCACACCGAGTAAAAAGTAATCCCCCGGATCAAGGGCCAAGGAGACCTGTTGAAAAAAGTCCCCACAGGCAGCGGGGGGAAAATTCCCCAGGGAACTCCCGAGGAAGGCCATCAAACGGTGGGGACAGTCGTGGTCAGGTAGTTTTTCGAGGGCAAGCTGGTAGGTGCTCACTAAGCCTTGAATGGTCAGACCGGGATAGGTTTGTAAAATTGCCTGGGCATTTTCCGTCAAAATTGCTTCACTGACATCCACGGGAATGTAACGTAATTGAATATTTTGTTGATGAAAGGCAGACAGTAAAATACGGGTTTTGGTGGAGCTACCACTACCCAATTCGATAAAGTCGCAAGCGCCGGTCAAGTTAACTAAATCCTTGGCGATCGCCGTTAAAATACTGGCTTCGGTGCGGGTGGGGTAATATTCCGGCAACGCACAAATTTGTTCAAACAACAGGGAACCCCGGTCATCATAGAAATAATGGGGCGGTAGGGTTTTCGGAGAATGCTGTAACCCTTGGATAACATCATGGCCATTATTGACATAGCTCTGGGGATGGCTAATGAGGCGATTTTCTAGTTGAAAACGGGCGCGGACATTGAGGGATGTCATGATCAGGATGGAAACAAAGACTTCTCAGATAAGCGTTTCATAAAACGGCGATCGATCCAATCCTTTAACCACCACCACGATCGCCCATAACAGCCCCACCGTCCCCACAGGGCCATGGCTTGGTGATCCCCCGTGCCGATCAAACTCAGGTAACGATCTGGGAGTGTTAGGGGTTGGGGAACGCGATCCGTTAACACCCGTTGCAAATTGTCAAACAATGGTCGCCCTTGGCGCACCGCAAATACCCCCGCTTTGGGGCAGGGATGGGGATAAAGGGAGGCAATATCCCCAGCGGCAAAAATGTGGGGATGGGACAGGGATCTCAAGGTGGAGTCAACCCTGACAAAGCCTCGATCATCGGTGCTTAAACCCGATTGTTGAAGCCAGTCTGGGGCACTGGCCTGGGTCAGTAAAAAAATGGCGTTAACGGTTTGATCTGTTCCGTCAGCGGTGTGGAGTTGATAACGGGGAAAATTATCTGGGCCGGAATCAGGGGAGATAGCCGTCACAGTCTGATTAAGAAAAACTTGAATCTGGCGTTCCGCAAACAATGCCATCACCTTTTGGCGGGCCCAATCACTGTGGCTCGGTAACAATTGAGGCCCCCGTTGCCACAGTTGCAGCGTTAAAAACACATCGGGAAATTGCCGTTGCAACTGTGCCTGGACATTAAATGCTAATTCCACGCCCCCCGCCCCCCCTCCGGCGATCGCCACCGTCAAGGTTTTCGGCGCTAACATTTGCATTTGATCTAACAAAGCCCGCCATTTTTGCAAAAACTGAGCCACCGGTTTCGCCGCAATGCCATACTCCGCCCCCTCAATGTCTCCTAAATAGGGGGTGCTACCAATGTCCAGGGATAAATAATCAAACTCCATTTCCCCCTGTTGTTCCGTTATTAATACATTTCTGGCTGGATCAACGGCGATCGCCCGGTCCTGGACAAACTTTGCCCCCGCAAACCTCGCCAACGGCAATAAATCAATGTGACTTTCCCTATGGGCATAAAACCCCGCCACATGCCCCGGCAACATCCCCGAATACGGCGTTTCCATGACATCACTGACCAAAGTTAGAGCTACAGTAGGTAAGGGTTTTTGCCCCCAATATTTCAACACCAAGCCATGACTATGGCCACCCCCCACCAATACCAACTTTGTGTTCATGGCCAATGGTCTCCCTAACTCACTGAAATTGATTTCCCAATGCCCACCCAGAGCATAGTCCAGTCCCAAGGGCCACTGGCATAATGAATCCCAGCGCGGGTCATCTTGCTTTAACCTAGCTAATCTTTCTGTTATTCATCAAATCATCAATAATGATCGTTCCCAGTTCCCCTTCAGTCCCGTCCCTGCCAGACATTACCCTCCCCCCCCTTCCCTACCAACGACCGTTATTAATGATTGGCCACGGCACCCGCGATCAAGATGGGCGTCAAACCTTCCTCGATTTTGTTGAGCAATACCAAGCCCTCGATCCCTCCCGCCCGGTCATTCCCTGCTTTTTGGAATTGACTGAACCCAACATCCAAGCCGGGGTCGATCACTGTGTAGCCGAAGGGTTCACCGAAATTTCCGCCCTCCCGATTCTGCTCTTTGCTGCTCGCCATAACAAATTTGATGTTACTAACGAATTAGACCGCAGTCGGGAACGCCACCCCCAGATTACCTTTTCCTACGGTCGTCACTTTGGCATTACCCCTTCCATTCTGGAACTCTGGCAACAACGCCTCGCAGCATTAGACCAACCCGCTGCTAACCCCCAGGGCATTCAACGGGAAGACACGGTTTTATTGTTTGTGGGTCGCGGCTCTAGTGATCCCGATGCCAATGGCGATGTCTATAAAATGGCACGGATGCTCTGGGAGGGCAGCGGCTATCACACTGTCGAAACCTGTTTCATTGGCATTACCCATCCCCGCCTCGAAGAAGGCTTTAGACGGGCACGGCTTTACAATCCCAAACGTATTATTGTGTTGCCCTATTTCATGTTTACGGGGGCGTTGGTCAAGAAAATTTTCACCATTGCCCAGGAACAACAAACAGGTTTTCCCGATATTGATGTGGCCTGTTTACCGGAAATGGGCATTCAACCGCAATTATTGTCTTTGGTGCGGGAACGGGAAATTGAAACCCAATTGGGTCAGGTGGCGATGAATTGTGAAGCCTGTAAGTTCCGGTTGGCGTTTAAGGATCAGGCAATTGATCATAGTCATAGCCACGACCACGGCCACGATCATCACCACAACCATGATCATGCCCACCATCACCACGACCATGGCCACAACCACGGCCAAGAATGGGTTGATCCCTATGGGGAACCGGCGGCCTATCACCAACGCATTTGGCAAGCGCCCTAGGGTTTAGCTGGGGAGTAATTTTTTGGCTTTGGCGATCGCCGTTTTGATTTTAGCCTTGCCAGTGCGGGAGAGACGCTCAATCTGGGAACCTTTCAACAGGCGATCGGCTTCCACCAATGTGTCTAATACCCGTTCCCGGTGGGGACTCTGGGCCAGACAATCCCACAGGACTTGGCGATTAACCGTGGTGGCCCGTTGCCCCGGAAACCAGTGCCCCCCATTGCCTAGGAGGTTGTAGCGCATCTTGGCGTAATTCACTAAATCAAACCCCTTGCAGAGGTTATAGAGCCAGAGGATTTTGGGGATATTAATATTCCCCGGCGTTTTATCTTCAGACGGTAACCCCACGGACCAACTGCGAACCCAATCTTCCCCTAAGGCTGCCACCATAGCTTGATCTAGCGTGTCTAAAATCGGCTTTAACGTGCCCTGGGGATCAGCATCACTGTGCAGATAGGGCAGGGTTTTGAGATGCTCGTCAAAGTCGCTGGGCCGCGCTGCCCCAATGCTTAGGGTATGCACCTGGGAATGGGACAAACAAAACAGATTATTAAACACCATGGGGCTGAGGGGTCGGCAAAGATTCACCAGTTTTTGGGGCGGATTATACAGTTGCCCGCCCTTATCCGATGGGCTAATGATAAATACTCCCATATCCTGTACCGTTGCTGCGGCGATCGCCGGCCAATTGTCCTGAAAAATGTAATACCAATGCAGATTAACGTAATCAAACTCACCGGAATTGATCGCCTCCACAATGATCGGGGTGGGGCCATGGGTGGAAAAGCCGACAAATTTAACTTTGCCTTCCGCCTGTAATTGCCGACAGACATCTAAACAGCCGCCGGGACGCAAACTTTGGTCACGGGTTTCGGGATCATTAATGCCGTGGATGCCCAACAAATCCACATAATCCAACTTTAAATACGCTAAGGATTTTTCAAACTCGCGGCGAAATTCAGCGGCATTGGCCTTAGGACTCACTTTGGTTTGTACAATTAGCTTCTCCCTGGGAAAGCGGGGTAAAATTTTCCCCAACTGCATCTCCGATGTGCCGTAACCCCTCGCCGTTTCAATGTGGTTAATGCCCAAGGCGATGGCCCGTTCGATGGTGGCTTCTAAGTTGCGTTGGTTATCAGAAGGGATTTGGGTTTCCGCCGCGTCCTGCCATTGAAATTGATAGCGCATTCCCCCACAGGAAAAAACCGGCATAGACAGTTCAGTGCGGCCAAAGCGTCGGTACAGCATAAAGTCAGTCAGCGAAGATTGTAACGGTGCAGTTTAACGCTTCTTAGGGTAACCCAAAGTCTTGGCTCCACGCCGCTAGGCAAAGTGACATGCGGTTTCATAACAATATCGATTTTTATCAATTCTTAATCGTTGTAAAACCCTATGCTTGACGGCTTTTTATTACTTTTTGTAACAGGTTTGTAAAGCTCTATTGCAAGTTTCCCGAAACGACGGCGATCGCCTACCCCTAAGCAAAAAGACCGTGATAGGATTCGATCCGTACTTGCTCACTGTTTTAAAGAGAAATTTAGGAGAAACGCTTTGGTATTACGGGTAGCAGTCGTCGGAGGAGGCCCCGCTGGTTCTTCCGCAGCAGAAATTTTAGCAAAAGCCGGAATTGAAACCTACCTGTTTGAGCGTAAGTTAGACAACGCCAAACCCTGCGGTGGCGCAATTCCCCTCTGTATGGTTGATGAATTTGATCTTCCCCCGGAAATCATTGATCGCCGGGTCCGGAAAATGAAAATGATCTCACCCTCCAACATTGAGGTCAACATTGGCCAAACCCTCAAAGACGAGGAATATATCGGCATGTGTCGTCGGGAAGTCCTAGACGGCTTTTTACGGGAACGGGCAGAAAAACTAGGAACTAATCTCATCAACGGCACCGTTTACAAGTTGGATATCCCCAGTAACGACACCGATCCCTATACCCTCCACTATGCCGACCACAGTTCTGGCGGGGCCACCGGGGAAATGAAAACCCTAAAAGTAGACCTGGTGATCGGAGCCGATGGGGCTAACTCTCGCATTGCCAAGGCGATCGACGCGGGCGACTACAACTATGCGATCGCCTTCCAAGAGCGCATCCGTCTCCCCGAAGACAAAATGGCCTACTACAACGAGTTGGCCGAAATGTATGTAGGCGATGATGTTTCCCCCGATTTTTACGCCTGGGTCTTCCCGAAATATGACCACGTTGCCGTGGGAACGGGAACCATGAAAGTCAACAAAGCCAAAATCAAAGATTTACAAGCCGGTATTCGTACCCGCGCCGCCAAAAAGCTTGAGGGCGGTGAAATCATCAAAGTCGAAGCCCATCCCATCCCCGAACATCCCCGTCCCCGCCGAGTGGTCGGTCGCGTAGCCCTGGTCGGTGATGCCGCTGGTACGGTAACCAAATCCTCCGGGGAAGGTATTTATTTTGCCGCCAAATCCGCCCGGATGTGTGCCGAAACCATTGTGGCCACCAGCAATAACGGTCAACGGGTTCCCACCGAAGCTGACCTGAAAACCTACATCAAGGAATGGGATAAGCGTTATGGCATGACCTACTTGGTGCTGGACATTCTGCAACGGGTCTTCTACCGCACCGACGCCACCCGCGAAGCCTTTGTGGAAATGTGCTCGGACATCGACGTACAGAAATTAACCTTTGATAGTTACCTGTACAAAACCGTTGTCCCGGCTAACCCCCTGGTGCAGATGAAAATCACAGCCAAAACCATCGGCAGCTTATTACGGGGTAATGCGCTGGCTCCTTAGTTTTGGTTTTCAGAAAATTAGAAACGATAGAAGGGTGGGTTTCGGCTCA
>JBJOGT010000365.1:0-7982 GCA_046048115.1 Cyanobacteriota bacterium
TATGCAGCAATTTTCAAACCTAGGCAATCTGGCTCAGTTTGAACCTCCGGGGAGGGTTAGGCCGAAGTGGCCATTCACCACCATCCACATTAATTAAAATGGCGGTCATTAATTCAGGGTGGACTTACGTTGATCGGATCACGGCCAAGCTGGCGGGGCAAACCGTGCTGGATTTTTACACAACCCATTATCGACATTCGGATCGAGCAACCTGGCAAGGCCGCATCGAAGCGGGACAGGTTTTAATCAATGATCAGCCTGCCACCCCGGAAACAGTTTTAGAAAAGGGTCAAACGTTAACCTATCATCGATCGCCGTGGTGTGAGCCAGAGGTGCCCTTAGATTTACCCATTTTGTATCAAGATCAAGACCTGTGGGCGGTACATAAACCCGCTGGCTTGCCGGTGTTGCCGGGGGGGGAATTTGTTCACCATACGGTTTTGCAACAATTAAAATATCAATTTCCCGATCACCCCCTATTTCCCTTACACCGTTTGGGGCGGGGTACGTCCGGGGTTCTGCTCCTGGGGCGATCGCCGTTGGCAAGGCAAAGCTTGAGTCAACAGTTTCGGGAGCACCACTGCCGCAAAATCTACCGCACCCTGGTCACACCGGGCAATCTACCGGATCAGTTTGACTGTCACCAGGCGATCGGCAAAATTCCCTATGCCCAATTGGGTTATGTCTATGCCGCTACCCCCGACGGAAAACCCGCGTTTAGTAAAGGTCGGATTCTGGCCCGTTTTGCCGACAAAACCCTCGTAGAAGTGGAAATCCAGACGGGTCGCCCCCACCAAATCCGGATTCACCTAGCGGCCTTGGGGTTTCCGTTATTAAATGACCCGTTGTATACCGTTGGGGGTATTCCCGATGCCAGCCAACAGGCCATTCCCAGCGATATTGGTTATTGGCTCCATGCCCATCACTTAGGGTTTTCCCATCCCCGTACTAAAACCTGGACGGCAATTAACGCCCCCCTCCCCGATGCCTTGCAAATGCCAGGGGAAAAAACCGATAAAATACCCACAGATTTCTGCCGAGTTAGCCCCCCATTTTCACCATGACCGTCGATTTTTCATCCCTAAGTTTCGAGCAGGCGATCGCCTACTGCCAGGATTTACTGACCCAAGTTAATCAGAATCAAATTTCTGACGCTGACCTGGAAACGGCGATTAGTCGGTTAGTGTCCACGGAAAACGGTGCTCGGGGCTTTTTTGTCACCTTTTTAACGGCAAATGATTTTCCCCTGGCGGATCAGCCAACCCAGCCCGTCCTCAATGCCTTACAAACCGCTCCGGCGATCGTGGGAGAGTTATTGGTTAAAAATTTAGCCATGTCCGCCGCTATGGCCATCCATCACCAACGGAACGGAGATGACCCAGCGGGTCAAGGATCAGCCCAAGTATGCCGTCGTAGTCAAACCCTAATTCAGTCCCTCCACTTACCGGGGGTGACGAAAAAATTAGCAGAATTGGAACGGAGTCTAAACGGCACAGGGGATTATGAATCCTTTTTAAGTCGTTGGGGCTATGACGATGACCAAAAACAAGCGATTCACACAGCCCTAGGCGGTCTTTCCGACAAGGGTTAAAGATTATTTACTCCTTGCGGAATTAAGTCCTATCAAGGCTTCTGTTTGGACTCTATCTCGGCCCCTTGACTAAATTGTTGCCGTTCCTGCTGCACAAGGGGGTCTTCCTCTAGGCTAGGAAACGTAGCAAGGGTTGGTGGGGTTGGTTTCCCCCTAAAGAAACGACTCACCAGCGGCCATCCCTGTTGTTGCCACCAGCCCACAATGCCATTGGGTAAAACCGTAACCACGATTAGGAATAAGGCCCCTTGGAAAAAAAGCCAGACGGCGGGAAATTGTTCACTCAGACTGCTCTGGGCTAAGCGCACTAATAGAGTACCTAATACAGCGCCGATTAAAGTGGCCCGGCCTCCCACAGCGACCCAAATAACCATTTCAATGGAAAAAGCCACATCCATGATGCTAGGGGTGATGATGCCCGTCTGTACGGTATATAGTCCCCCTGATATACCGGCGATCGCCCCGGAAATGGCAAAAACCAGGACTTTAAAACCGGTGGGATCATAGCCCGTAAATCGCACCCGCGTTTCATCATCCCGGATAGCCACCAATAAACGTCCAAAGCGACCGCTAGTGAGCCAACGGCACAGTAAATAGACCAGCAATAGAGTTAATACACTAACTTCGTAAAACAGTAGCTGCACATTGTCGGAACTAGCCAGTTGACCAAAAAAGGTCTGGGTGTCGGTTTTTAGACCATTGGTGCCGTTAATTAATTTCTGCTGACCATTAAAAAAGTTATAAAATACTAACAATGCCGCTTGGGTCAAAATCGAAAAATAAACCCCTTTAATGCGATTCCGAAAAATTAAATAGCCCAATAATCCGGCGATCGCCCCTGGCACCAACACCATAGCCAACACCGTCACCGGGAGGGTATGGAACGGTTGCCACAACCAAGGTAATTGTTCCACACCATAGAGGGGGAAAAATTCCGGTAATTGTCCTGCGGGCAGTTGCAGGTTTAGGTACATAGCAAAGGCATATCCCCCCAGGGCAAAGAAAATACCATGGCCCAAACTCAATAGCCCCGTGTAGCCCCAAATTAAATCAATGCCCAATGCAACGATCGCCAGGGAAATAAAGCGTCCCATCAACCGCAACCGAAAAAAGGGTAAATTGAGCAACCATCCCCCCACCCCGCCCCCCGCTAGGGACAACACACTGATCATGATCGGAATCAAGGCAAAAATGACCACGGCAATGAATAACGCATAGTCACCCCAGCCCAACCATTTCAGGAGTTTTGAGAGGGGAGAATGGGATCTAGGAGAGGTGGTTTGCATGGGTAAGGGCTAGATAACAGGAAAAAACAAGCAATAACGACGATGGTGCGGTTTAAGGGAAGTCCAAGACTAACGGGCCAAACAATGGGATTAATGCCCCACAACCTGATAAGGAAAAATTGAATGGGGACACCATTGAGCAACCCTCCCTTTACAATTCCGCTGTGCGGCCCTTGGGGGGAAACATGCCAGCGGGCTTAATTTGTAAAAAGAGAATAATCAGGGCAAACACTAATACCCGGGCCATGCTGGTGGTGGCAAAAAAAGTGAAAAAGTCATAGATGGGTTGGAAAAACCCTTCCGGCGGAAACAATCGAATAAAAGTACCGCTACCAATTAAGTCGCTAGAAATGCCGATGGCCGCTGCGGCAATGATCGTTCCCAACAAATTACCAACCCCCCCCACCACTACTACCATGAACGTATTGACAATGTAATCTTGACCCATGTTCGGCCCCACCGCACCGAGGAAACTAATGGCACAACCGGCAATGCCCGCTAGCCCCGATCCCAAAGCGAAGGTCAACGCATCTACTTGCCCGGTGGGAATACCTAAACAAGCACTCATGCTACGGTTTTGGGTAACGGCCCGAATCCGTAGGCCCCAATTGGAACGGTAGAAAATTAAGTACACTACCAGTAAACACAGCAGGGTCAAACCGATGATAAATAAGCGCGTGTAAGGGACTTGAAAATCCCCCAAGGGCAAGCCGCCCCGTAACCAACTCGGCGCAGTGACGTTAACATTCCGGGCACTAAACCAAGGGCGATTCCAGAAATCTGACTTGGCCTGAAAAATGCCAAAGCCCACCACTCCAGCGATCACCGCTCCGAGGGCCAACAAAATCAACCTTGCTTTCCCCAACCATGGCCGCCCTGCCTGGGTACGTTGTATTAACCACATTCCCCCGAAATAAAGCAGGACAAACACGGCGATCGCCGCCACCATCACCCAGTTCACACTGCGGACAAACTGTTGCAAAATCAGGCTTACGCCCCAGGTTGCTAGCAGGGTTTCTAAGGGTCGGCCATATAGGTAACGAATGACCTGCCGTTCGAGAATCAACCCGGCGATCGCCGCTACCACGAAGGCCACGGGCAAAGCCGCCAGAATATAGAAATCAAACCAAGGGTCACCAAAGGCTTTAAACACATTTTGGACAACAAAAGTGCTGTACGCCCCTAGCATCATCAATTCCCCATGGGCAAGGTTAATCACCCCCATCAAACCAAAGACAATCGCCAAGCCCAATGCCGCAATCAGTAATACTGAACTTGTACTGAGTCCGTTAAAAATTCCTTCAAGAAGTGCTGACACGGTGGTTTGTGCAAAGACGACAACAATAAACTCGCAGATACCCTAAATTCTAGTGGGCTACGCTCTCCTAGTTAACCGCGTCCAGTGCTTTCCAGATGTTACAGAAGACACAGTTTAAGCCCCCCTTTTTCATCCCTTGGCAATATGGCACGGTGAGGATCACCCCCTTCCGTTAACTATTAGCTGCCCAACAGGATTGAAACAAAATCCCCCAGGGCAGAGGTTGCCCCAAGGGAAGGATTGAAATATGAAACGGATTTTAGGGAACTGGGCCAAAAGGAATTAACGGTTTACCGCTCCTGGTGGCTGTCAAAGAACTTTTCTTGGTTACTGAGTCAGTTGAACTTTAACCACTTTGTTTTTAGACTCTTCCGCTTTGGGTAAGGTAAGTTTTAAAATACCGGCTTCATAGTCTGCTTTGACTTCAGTGTTTTGAATCATGCCAGGAATGGGAATAACACGATGAAACTTACCATAACGGAACTCGGTGCGGCGGAAACCATCGCCTTCAGTTTCCCGGGTATCTTGCCGTTCTCCCATAATGCTGACGGAGTCTTTACTGGCTTGAATTTCTAGCTCTTCAGGTTTAATACCCGGTAATTCTACTTTGAGAACATAAGCCTCATCATTTTCTGAAAGTTCGGCTATGGGGCTAAAGGCGAGGCGATCGCCGCTGCGTTCGGTGGGCAAAAAGACTTCGTCAAATAATTGATTCATTTGGCGTTGGAGGGTGTCAATTTCGCGGAGGGGATTGTAACGGATGATAGACATCATGCTTAGCTCCTAATGGGTGGGAATAGAGATTTAGTTTTGATAGTTCAATCTTAAACAGGACTTTTTGATTCGAGATTCGGTTCTCTGGAATTATTCCAGCGTAATTGCCGAAAAAAAGAGGGGGTAACCCCCCTTGATTGCTTATTAATGACTGAAATGGCACATAAAACAGGCTGCTTTTGCTGAGGAGATACTCGTTTAATCTGAAGACAACGCTCAATTAAGCCAAGGAAATTTCCTGTTAACCATTGACAAGATTTTCAGAACCCTCCACTACTTTTGCCGAGAGAATTGTGTCCCCTTCACTTAATTTGTTGAGGGTTTCTTTACCCTCTACCACGTAGCCAAAGACGGAATAGCGACCATCCATTAGGTTAAAACCGGGGGGGGTTAACTCCGTATCAAACTTGAAGAAGAAAAATTGGGAAGATCCGCCATTGGGTTCCATTTCAGGACGGGCTAAGGCGATCGCCCCGTAGGCATTGAAAGGCAAAGCTAATTCGGGGAGATAGAGACCAGCCTCTTCTAAAGTCATGCCATAAATAGGGGCCTCGTCTTCCTTAACTTTAATTTCCAGGGGAATGGCGCGGTAAGCCTTGGTCTGGGGATCAATAAAGCCCACTTCCGGCCCGTCGGGATCCCCCGCTTGGGTCACAAAGAAGTCTTCAGAGCGGATAAAGGGCAAACCATCATAAAATTTGCGCTGTACCAAATCGACAAAGTTACCGGCATTAATGGGGGCGCTATAGCCATCCACCACAATGGTTAAAGGGCCTTGATTGGTTTCCATCACCACCGTTGCCCGGCCTTTGAGTTGGGGTAAGTCGGCATACTCAGCGGGGATTTCAAAGGGAAAATCCGTAACCATTAACGCTTCCAACTCCCCGATCGCCGTCAAAGTCCCTTGGCGCACCGTAATCACCTGATCTTGGTCCTTGGCTTCAACTGCCGTTTCCAAGTTTCCCAAATCCGCTTTAATTTGTGTTAATAGACTTTGGGCTTGATCGTGGCGATCGTCAGGAACCCCTGCTAGGATTTTGTCTTCCTTCAACGTCAACGTCAGATTTGCCGACCGGACATCCTTTTTAATGGCGGGCCACCGTTTGGCCCGGATGTGGTTAGAAATATCCTCAAGGCTGTCCTGTAGCTGACGAACGGCTTCGTTATCAATGGGTAGTGCATAGCGAAGAATGGCATTGGGATCGGTAATGGCATTGCCTTGGGCAAGGGCCCCGATCAACAACGGTGGGGTCAAACCCGCCGACCAAGCTGGCATGGTAAACGAAAATGTAAGTAGCACAGCGAACATCGACATCAGACTAAACTGAGTGATCCGTTGGGCAACCATCCTGAGAGATTGACGCATAATTTGCATGATGTAATCGGGGTTAATTTCTAAAAATAGGGGGCATCAACAAAATTTTCCCACTTCAACGCCCCCATCCCCTAGTAGAATATTGGGTGAACTTTTTAGTTTTCGCGGCTTCCATGATATCCAGTAACGATTTTCGCACCGGTACCAGCATTGAGATGGATGGCTCAGTGTGGAAGGTAGTAGAATTCCTCCACGTTAAGCCAGGGAAAGGCTCGGCTTTTGTCCGGACTAAGCTTAAAAATGCCAAAACTGGCAGCGTTGTGGAAAAAACGTTCCGAGCCGGGGAAACGGTGCCCCAAGCCAATATTGAAAAAGTCGCCATGCAACATACCTACAAGGATGGCGATCAGTACGTTTTCATGGATATGCAGACCTTTGAAGAATTGACCATTGATCCCGCCCAACTCGGCGACAAGGCAAAATTTATCAAGGAAGAAATGGAGGTTAGTGTTCTACTCTGGAACGGCGCTGTTTTAGATGTTGAATTACCCACCAGTGTGATTTTAGAGATTATCGAAACCGATCCTGGGGTGAAGGGAGATACGGCCACCGGCGGCACGAAACCGGCAATTGTGGAAACGGGGGCCCAAGTAATGGTGCCTTTATTTATTGCCCAAGGGGAACGCATCAAAGTTGATACCCGTGATGGTTCTTACCTGGGTCGGGAGTAATACGTCCGGGGCGTAGACCTAACATTATTTAACAGTCTTTTGTCGTATTGGGGACGGGTAATTCGTGGCCATTGATTTTACAGAACTACAAGCGCTGTTGGGGGTTATTTCCCAAAGTAATATTGCGGAATTTAATCTGAAAACTGATCAATTTGAGTTGTCAGTCAGTAAGGCCACGATCCCCAATGTCCCCCCCCCTGAGACCCCTCCTCCGGCGATCGCCCCTAGCCCTGTTCCAGTCCCTACCCCTTCCAGCCCCCCGTCCCCACTGGAACCCCCAACTCCATCGCCCATCGATCAAAAATGGACGGCGATCGCCTCACCGATGGTCGGCACGTTTTATCGTGCTTCCGCTCCCGATGAGGCCCCCTTCGTGGATACCGGCGAAACCGTTAGCAAAGGACAGGTGGTATGTATTATTGAAGCGATGAAATTGATGAACGAGATTGAAGCCGAAGTTGCCGGCCAAGTTATGGAAATTGTGGTGGAAAATGGCGAACCGGTGGAATATGGTCAAACGTTAATGTGGATTAAACCTTAGATGTCCTAGGTAAGGGCGTTAGTAACATTTATTCTGGGTTCAAGGCCGTTTCGTCTTCAGCAAAACGAATAATATCATCGTCTCCTAAGTATTCGCCATTTTGCACTTCAATCAACACTAAATCGATCACTCCGGGGTTTTCAACGCGATGGGGGGTATTCATTGGCACGTAGGTCGATTCCTTGTGGCGTAATAATCTTTCTTCACCGTTGCAAATCACCTTTGCAGTTCCCGAAACAACCACCCAATGTTCACTGCGATGGTAGTGCATTTGGGCGCTCATGTGTTGGCCAGGTTTTACCACGATGCGGTTAATGCGGTAACGGGGGCCTTCTTCCAAGATGGTTACCGTTCCCCAGGGGGGCGTCCGAGTGGAATGGGTAGATTCCGGGGAAAAGAAAGATTCTTCAGGGGCAGAATCACTGA